>NZ_JBIUWQ010000028.1:0-78881 GCF_044743525.1 Pseudomonas sp. NPDC087598
CTTGCGCGAGTGGTATTTGCGCTGCTGAAGGGGCAAAGCGAATATCAGCCGAAAGCCGGTTGAGGGCTTCCCCTCAACCATAGAATCTCCCACAGGTTATGTGTTGCCACAGGTTATGGGTGCCGGGTTACAGGGTCAGGATCATCTCGTGCCACGCCATGCCGCCGTGGTCGGACTCCGAGGGTTTGATGTAGGCAAAGCCGAACCCGGCATACAGCGGAATATGCTTCTCCTTGCACATCAAATGAATCGTCGCCTTGTCCATCCCGCGCATACGCTCGATGAACTCGCCCATCAAGCGCTTGGCCAAGCCCTGCCCCTGATAATCCGGGTGCACCACCACTGACATGATCACCACGTTCGGCCCCGCTGGATCGTGGCCGATCAACTCCTTGAATGCCTCGTCCGACATCTGCACATCAAACGCCGCGCCCGAGTTAACGAAACCGGCGACCACGCCGTCCACTTCGGCCACGACAAAACCCTCGGGCCAGGTGGCAATGCGCGTGGCGATCTTTTCGCGGGTGGCGGCTTCGTCGCCTTCGTAGGCAACGGTTTCGATGGCGTAGCAGCGATCCAGGTCGGCGGCGGTGACGTTGCGAATGACGGTGTTCATGGCGGCTCGAAAAATCAGCAGAAGAAAGTGCCGAAAGCATAAAGGAATAAGGTGTTCATATCGATCCATGCGGGCAGCGTAAAGCCTGCGTATAAGCGCTTTTCTTCGGGTTCGCGGGCGGCTATTGCTGTGGGGTGTCTCTGATTACCCGTGGGGGAAACCGTTTATGAGCAGCGTTGAAATCGGCCTGTTGATGGTGTTGGGCATCAGTACGTTCGGCTTTATCACTCTGGGTATCGACCTGTTGCGGTCGCGACGTGCAGATAAGGGAAAACAGGGTTGAATGCTTGAGGCGGATCATTGATCCGCCTCATCGTTGTCGGCTCAGGATTTGCTGTCGACGGGGACGCAGATTTCCAGCTTGCCGGTGTGCAACCTCGGGTTGAAATCGGCGCTGTAGCGTTCCAGCTCCGGGGCGTTGAGTTCCACATAGTGCGAGCTTGGCAGCCAGGTTTTATAGATGTACTGCAAGGTCTGTGGCAACTGATCAAGCGGCCCTTTATGTTCAAACACCGCGTACTGGCGGGGCAGCACTTCAACCCACTGGTACACCTTCTGGTCGAGGTCATCGAGCTTGCTGATTTCCACCCCGGCGATGTAATCGAAGCCGCCCTTGCCGTCGAAATTGCTGCAGACCCCGTAGGTCACTTCGTTTTTTTGTCCCTGTATCTTTCCCAGATGCGGCAAGAACTTTTCCCACAGTGCGGGGATGTCTTTTGCAGTGTCTTGGGTAAATCGACCGCGAAAACCTGCAATCAGCAGAAAGTGTCCATGTTCGAAGCGAGGTTCAGCCACTTCGACGCGTTTTTGCTCATCCATGACTCGACTCCTGGAACAAAAAAGGGGTTCGGCTGGGAGTATAGAAAGCCAAAGCCATTTCGCACTATTACAGCGAATGCAGCTGCTCGACGGCACCCGAACCGACAAACTCGTTGTAGCCGGATACGATCACATACACGGCGAAATAGCAGAAGATCGCCGCAGATGCCATGTAGGAGTAGCGCAGCAGCTTGTCACCGAGCAACTTGCCACCGTGGCTGGCGGCAAAGCACAGACCGGCCGACCACAGCAGCCCGGCGCAGAGGAATCCGCCGAGGAACAGCGCCGAGCTCACTGGCCCGCCGCCACCGGAACGGGCGATCAGCGTGCCACCGACGGCGGCAAACCACAGAATTGCGCTCGGCGAGGACATTGCCAGGAAGATCCCGCGAAAGAACTCCTTGCGATGAGAGTTTTGCCCCACTTCGGTCGTGGCCGCCAATTGCGCTTCGTGATGGATCGCCGAATAAATCATCTTCGCCGCAAAGTAGATCAGCAGCGCCGAACCGCCGATCCACAGGACCCAGCGCACGGTTTCGTATTGCAGCAGCACGGTCATCCCGGCCAGCGCCAGCACGGCATAAATCAGATCACCAACGCAGGTGCCGAGGCCGAGAGCGAAGCCCTGAAAGTAACCGCGCTGCATCGCCAGCGTGATCATTGCGATGTTGGCCACGCCGATATCCAGGCACAACGAGAGGCTCAGCAAGAAGCCGCTGGTGAATTCCATTAAGCATTTCCTTGGGAAAAATTATTCTTGTCCAGGCTGGACAGTCTGCCATCACTGCCCTTATCTTCGCCCACAGGTCACCGCAGTGACCAGCGTCGCTCGGACGGTTCCGGGCGCTTACGTTATCCGAGGCAACAATGGCTGAACAAGGTTCGCCGCGCCGCTTTGCGCGCATAGATCGACTCCCCCCTTACGTTTTCAACATCACCGCCGAGCTGAAGATGGCCGCGCGGCGTCGTGGTGAAGACATCATCGACTTGAGCATGGGCAATCCCGACGGGGCCACGCCGCCGCACATTGTCGAAAAACTCGTACAAGTCGCTCAACGCGAAGACACCCACGGTTACTCGACCTCCAAGGGTATTCCGCGCCTGCGCCGGGCGATTTCCAACTGGTACAAGGATCGTTACGCGGTCGATATCGACCCGGAAAGCGAAGCCATTGTCACCATCGGTTCCAAGGAAGGCCTGGCGCATTTGATGCTGGCGACCCTGGATCAGGGCGACACCGTGCTGGTGCCGAACCCGAGTTATCCGATTCACATTTACGGCGCGGTGATTGCCGGCGCTCAAGTGCGCTCGGTGCCGCTGGTGCCCGGTGTGGACTTCTTCGCCGAGCTGGAACGAGCCATTCGCGGCTCGATCCCGAAACCGAAAATGATGATCCTCGGCTTCCCGTCCAACCCGACCGCGCAGTGCGTGGAGCTGGACTTCTTCGAGCGAGTGATTGCCCTCGCCAAGCAGTACGACGTGCTGGTGATCCACGACCTGGCTTACGCCGACATCGTCTACGACGGCTGGAAAGCCCCGTCGATCATGCAGGTGCCGGGTGCCAAGGACATCGCGGTGGAGTTTTTCACCCTGTCCAAGAGCTACAACATGGCCGGCTGGCGTATCGGTTTCATGGTCGGCAACCCGGAACTGGTCAACGCGCTGGCACGGATCAAGAGCTACCACGACTACGGCACGTTCACCCCGCTGCAAGTGGCGGCGATTGCTGCGCTGGAGGGTGATCAACAGTGCGTGCGCGACATTGCCGAGCAGTATCGCCAACGCCGCAACGTGTTGGTCAAAGGCCTGCATGAACTGGGCTGGATGGTCGAGAACCCGAAGGCGTCGATGTATGTCTGGGCGAAGATCCCTGAAGCTTATGCGCATCTGGGTTCGCTGGAGTTCGCCAAGAAGCTGTTGGCCGAGGCCAAGGTCTGTGTCTCGCCGGGAGTTGGTTTTGGTGAGTATGGCGATGATCACGTGCGCTTCGCGCTGATCGAAAACCAGGACCGGATTCGTCAGGCCGTACGCGGAATTCGCGGGATGTTCCGGGCGGATGGCCTGGCCCCGAAAACCAGCGCCTGACACAAAACCTGCAGGACAACACCTGTGGCGAGGGAGCTTGCTCCCGCTCGGCTGCGAAGCAGTCGTAAAACCGGCGAATGGGGTCTGCCTGAAGATCAGCGTTGAATGGTTTTGGGGCCGCTTTGCAGCCCAACGGGAGCAAGCTCCCTCGCCACAAAATGCCGCTCTACCACAGATTTTCAGGCACAAAAAAACCGCATCACTGCGGTTTTTTTGTGCCTGCGGTTCGCTTAAACGAACAGCGACAGCAGCAGGATAAAGCCCAACGCGACCACCGAGAGGATGGTTTCCATCGCCGTCCAGGTCTTGAACGTCTCGGCCACTGTCATGTTGAAGTACTGCTTCACCAGCCAGAAACCGGCGTCGTTGACGTGCGACAGGATCAGCGAACCCGCACCAGTGGCCAGTACCAGCAGCTCACGGTTGACGCCCGGAATCATCCCCACCACCGGCACCACGATGCCTGCGCCAGTGATGGTCGCGACGGTGGCCGAACCGGTGGCGATACGAATCACTGCCGCCACCAGCCACGCCAGCAGGATCGGCGAGATCTGCGCGCTGACCGCCATGTGGCCGATCACGTCGCCCACACCGCTGGTCACCAGCATCTGCTTGAAGCCACCACCGGCACCGATGATCAGGATGATCGCGGCGGTTGGCGCCAGACTCGCGTCCAGCCACTTGAGCATTTGCTGAGAACCGATGCCCTGCTTGTGACCGAAGGTGTACAGCGACAACAGCAACGCCAGCAGCAGTGCCGAGATCGGGTGACCGATCATGTCCATCCAGGTGCGGAAGAAATGACCGTCCGGCAGCGCCACGTCAGCGAAGGTTTTCAGCAGCATCAGGAACACCGGCAGCAGCACGGTGATCAGGGTGATGCTGAAGCTCGGCAGTTTTTCCGAGTCGGTTTCACGGGCCAGTTGATCGACCAGTTCCTGATTCGGGTGACCGGGAATGTGCTTGGCGATGAACGTACCGAAGATCGGGCCGGCGATAATTGCCGTCGGCAGCGCGACGATCAGACCGTACAGAATGGTCTTGCCGATGTCAGCACCGAACACGCCGATGGCCAGCAGTGGGCCCGGGTGCGGTGGCACCAGACCGTGCACGGCAGAAAGGCCGGCGAGCAGCGGGATACCGATCTTGATGATCGATACGCCAGTGCGGCGGGCAACGATGAACACCAGCGGAATCAGCAGGACAAAGCCGATTTCGAAGAACAGCGGGATGCCCACCAGGAACGCGGCGAACATCATCGCCCACTGGACTTTGTCTTTACCGAACGCGCGAATCAGGGTCTGCGCGATCTGATCAGCACCGCCCGATTCGGCCATCATTTTGCCGAGCATGGTGCCCAGCGCGAGGATGATGCCGACAAAACCGAGCACGCCACCGAAGCCGTCCTGGAACGCCTTGATGATGGTGCCGATCGGCATGCCGGAAGTCAGACCGAGGAACGCGGCCGCAATGGTCAGGGAAATGAAAGGGTGAATCTTGAACTTGGTGATCAGGATGATGAGTCCGATCACCGTCACTACTGCATCGAGCAGCAGGTAGGCGTCATGGGACATGCCGAACATTGGGGGTGTCTCCTGGCTTGTTGTTGTTATTAAAGCGGGTTAATCAGAAGTCGTGAGGACAGCGCTTTCTGCATGAACACACTCATACCGCCTGTTTCAGGCCGTGGGCCTGCCACCAGACGTGAGCCTGAGCGGCCAGTTCTTCAACGCTGTGAACCGAAGCGTTCAGCGCCAGGGTCAACGGTTCGCCAACCGGCGATTCGAGGGTAGCGAACTGGCTTTCGATCAACGTAGCGGGCATGAAATGGCCCGGGCGGTGAGACACACGCTCAGCGGCCACTTCAGGGGTCAGCTCAAGAAACACGAAGCCCAGGCCCGGCAAGGCGCTGCGCAATACTTCGCGGTAACTGTGTTTAAGCGCCGAGCAGGTCAGCACCGGGCGCTGGCCCGTGGCATCAACGCGACGCAGTTCATCGCACAGGCTGTCGAGCCAGCCGGCACGGTCGTCGTCGTTCAGGGGGATCCCCGCGCTCATCTTTTCGATGTTCGCGGCCGGATGGAAAGTATCGCCTTCAATGGCAGTGGCGCCGCTCAATTGGCACAGGGCCTCGCTGACGCACGTCTTGCCGCAACCGGCAACGCCCATGATGACCAGGGCGGTGATGGGATGACTCATATAACACCTCAGCGCGCAGACAGCGCTACCTTTGCTAGCTATGACTCTAGTGCACAGGCAGAAGTTGCCGACGCCTTCTTGTCGTTTTTTTGGGTTGCAGCAGGTTTTGTTCCCAACGCCAAAAAGCGAAGATCAGGCAGGACCTCGCTTACGCATTTACAGCTGCATCAGGACAGCGCTACCTTAGTGCCTTGATTTTTGTTTGGCAAGCCGCCCGATGACCTCCCCTAAAAACGATAAAAACACTCGCACCACCGGCCGTCCCACCCTTAATGAAGTTGCCCGTCTGGCCGGCGTCAGCCCGATTACCGCCTCCCGCGCCTTGCGCGGTGTCAGCACCGTGGCCACGGAACTGGTAGAAAAAGTCCAGAAAGCCGCGCTCGAACTCAACTACGTGGTCAACCCCGCCGCCCGCGCCCTGGCCTCGGCGCAGAGCCATTCGGTGGTGGTTCTGGTGCCCTCGCTCTCCAACTTGCTGTTCATCGATACGCTGGAAGCCATTCATCGAGTGTTGACGCCCAAGGGCTTCGAAGTGCTGATCGGCAACTTCCACTACTCACGCGATGAAGAAGAAAACCTGCTGCGCAACTACATGGCTTATCAGCCACGCGGCTTCCTGCTGACCGGGTTTGATCGCACCGAAAGTTCGCGGCGAATGATCGAGGCGAGCAATATTCCCTGCGTCTACATGATGGAGCTGGACAGTGCTGCGGGCGTGAATTGCGTCGGTTTCTCCCAGCTCAGCGCTGGCGAAACAGCGGCTGAGCATTTGCTCTCCCGTGGACGCAAGCGTCTGGCTTACATTGGCGCACAACTGGATCAACGCACCTTGCTGCGCGGCGAAGGTTTCCGCAAAGCCTTGCAGAAGGCCGGCAAGTACGACCCGGATCTGGAAGTGCTGACGCCACGCGCCTCGTCGGTGGGCCTGGGCGGTGAGTTGTTCCTGCAACTGCTGGCCGCGCATCCGGATGTCGATGCGATCTTCTTTGGTAACGACGACCTGGCGCAGGGCGCTTTGCTTGAGGCGCTGCGCCACGGCATCAAGATTCCCGAGCAGGTGGCGATTCTCGGCTTCAACGACTTGCCGATGTCCGAGCACATGGTGCCGCGCCTGAGCAGCATCAACACCCCGCGTGAGGCGATTGGCCGGCGCGCAGCCGAGCAGATGCTGACGCTGATGGCCGGTAACAGCGTGGCGCGGCCGGTGGAAGACATGGGCTTCGAACTGAAAATCCGCGAAAGCACCTGATCCCACAGATTCAAGGTTGAAACACCATCCCTGTGGGAGCGAGCCTGCTCGCGAAAGCGGTGTGTCAGATAAGCATGTGCCGAGTGACACGACGCTTTCGCGAGCAGGCTCGCTCCCACATTGGATCTCCGCAGACTTTAGTGACTGAGGAGTTCGACCAGCGCCAATGCGCCCTTCTGTAGCGGCTGGCTCTTCAGCCACACCGCGTGCACCGGCAGCACCAAGCCGTTTTCGATATTGCGGAAATTCAGCCGTTTCAAGCGCCCGCTGTCCAGCCACGGCTGCACCACCGACAGCGGAAAATTGCCCCAGCCCAATCCTGCTTCGACCATTTCCATCGCCGTCCCAAGGTTGTCAGTGCGCCAGTGCGATTGGGCCACCAGCGGCCGGGTGTCGCTGATCGGCAAATCACGGCTGGCGACGAAGATCTGCCGTACGTGCACCAGATCCTCCAGAAACAAATCCTTTCCCTGCAACAACGGACTGTCCGCCGCCAGTGTGGCGATCATTCGCTCGCTGCCGACAAATTGAAACTGCTCCAGCACGTTCACGCTCAACCCGGCAAACGCCAGGCACAGACTCACGCGGCCACTGTGCAGCATCGCCAACACGTCATCCTGCGGTGCGGTCAGCACTTCGATGTCGAGCAGCGGATGAAGTTCGGTCATCACCTTGATCGCCGCCAGCAAACGCCGACGCTCGATGTCCGCCACCACACCGATCGACAGTTTGCTCTCCAGCCCCAACGACAACTCCACCGCATGCACGCGCAATTGCTTGAGTTGCTCGGCGATCAGCCGTGCGTGCGGCACCAGTGACAACGCCATTGCCGTCGGTTGCGGTTCGCGGTGGCGGCGGTCGAACAACGGATAACCGAGTTCCGCCTCAAGATTGCCGATGCCCATGCTCACTGCCGACGGGACTTTGCCCAAGGCACGGGCGGCGGCGGAAAACGAGCCGCGCTCGATCACGGCGAGAAACAGTTCGATGCTGTCGCTGTTGAAATTCACCCACACCACCTATCAATAAAACTGAAAGCTACTGACTTTTTCTGTCAGAGCCATTGAAGCTATCTTTCGCCGCCTGCGCCAGCCCTGCTGGCCAATGAATCTGAAGAAAGAGGCAAATCTCCATGCAAGGCGTCAAACGCAAACTGGTCTACGTGTCGCTCTACGAAGTGATCGGCATGACCTTCTCGGCCCTCGGTCTGGCGCTGTTGTCCGGCACCTCGCCAGGCAGCACCGGGCCGTTGGCGGTGATCATCACCACCATCGCCGTGACCTGGAACTTCATTTACACCTCGCTGTTCGAGCACTGGGAAAGCCGTCAGCAGTCTCGTACCCGCACGGTCAAGCGGCGCATTGCCCACGCCGTTGGCTTTCAACTGACGTTGATCGTGTTCCTGATTCCGTTGATTGCCTGGTGGATGAACATCAGTCTGGTGCAGGCCTTCCTGCTGGACCTGGCGTTGATCATCTTCATCCCCTGCTACACGTTCGCCTTCAACTGGTTGTTCGACCGGATCTTCGGCTTGCCGACCTCGGCACTCCCGGATTCACCGGCTGCGGCATAAATCGTTAATTCGTAAACAGATATTGCAAGAGATCAGCGGTTTACCCGGATAAACCGCTGACATTCACAATCCATCAACTCCGATAGCAGGCTAAGCTTTTCCATCAATAAAAAATGGATCAGCCCATGACTGCTCACACCTCCGCCGCCGCGCAACGCGACGGCATCGACCCGATTCGCGCCGCTCAGGTGTCCGCCCGTATCGACCGCCTCCCGGCTGTCGCAACGATCTGGCGACTGGTTGCGCTGCTGTCGATCGGTGGATTTTTCGAACTCTACGATTTGTTCCAGACCGCCTACATCAGCCCCGGGCTGATCCGCGACGGCATCTTCGCCACCGGCAATCAGGGCGTGTTCGGTTTCTCCGATCAGGCAGCATTTGCCTCGGCGACTTTCCTTGGGCTGTTCCTCGGCGCCAGTCTGCTCAGCCCGTTGGCGGATCGCTTTGGCCGCCGCGCAATCTTCACCTTCGCGCTGATCTGGTACACGGTGGCGACGGTGCTGATGGGCATTCAGAGTTCGGCGCTGGGGATTATCTGCATGCGTTTTCTGGTGGGCATCGGTCTGGGCATTGAGCTGGTGACCATCGACGCCTACCTCTCGGAACTGGTGCCCAAACGCATGCGCAGTTCGGCGTTTGCCTTCGCGTTTTTCGTGCAATTTTTGTCGGTGCCGGCGGTGGCGCTGATGTCGTGGTGGCTGGTGCCGCAGGCGCCGTTCGGGATCAGTGGCTGGCGCTGGGTGGTGTTGGCGAGCGCGGTGTTTGCGCTATTCATCTGGTGGTTGCGCAAGCGTCTGCCGGAGTCGCCGCGCTGGCTGGCGCAACACGGGCGATTCGATGAGGCCAACAGGATTCTCGATGGCATCGAGGCTCGCTGCGAAAAGGATCATCGCCAACCCTTGGACGCCCCCGAGGCTGTGCCGGTCGACGTCGAAGGCAAGGGCCGTTTTGCCGACATCTGGCAACCGCCCTATCGCCGTCGCGCATTGATGCTGATTGTCTTCCACATCTTCCAGGCCATCGGTTTCTTCGGTTTCGGCAACTGGCTGCCGGCGCTGCTTTCCGGCCAGGGCGTCAGCGTCACCCACAGCCTGATGTATGCGTTCATCATCACCCTCGCCTACCCGCTCGGGCCGTTGTTGTTCGTGAAGTTCGCCAACCGTTTCGAGAACAAATGGCAGATCGTCGGTTCCGCCCTTGGCGCCATGACCTTCGGTACTTTGTTCGCCCTGCAAACCAGTGCGTTCGGGCTGATTTTCTGCGGGGTGATGATCACCTTCTGCAACGCCTGGCTGAGCTTCAGTTATCACTCCTACCAGAGCGAATTGTTCCCGACCAACATCCGCGCCCGGGCGGTAGGTTTCTGCTATTCGTTCAGTCGCTTGTCGACGGTGTTCAGCAGTCTGTTGATCGGCCTGTTTCTCGACAATTTCGGTACGCCCGGCGTGTTGGCTTTCATTGTCAGCAGCATGTTGATCGTGATGCTGACCATCGGCTACTTCGGCCCGCGCACGCGCAATCTGGCGCTGGAAAACATCGCCCATCGCTAAGGGCTGGCGGTCATCCTCTGCCGCTCATCGGCAATGGATGACCGCTGCTCACATCGAGCCAACTGGCCAACCTGTTGAATTTAAAGCACTTGCGCGACGGGCACGTTAATTGCTGCGGTACGCCAGTCAGCAATTACCTACAGGTCAATTCATCATGTTGGTCAGCGCCAAACAACAACAAATCATCCACCTGCCCAAGCAGCTGAATGACGACGCCACCTCCACCGCTGCGGCCGGACTGCAAGGCGGCCTGCACGGTGCCATGCTGCAGACCCTGCAAAACCAGACGCAGGCGCAAGCCACCGATGCGACCGCCAAGGTTCAGGATTCGGCCACGCAGATCGCCACTCAGCAAGTTGCCGAAGCGACACGCATCAGCGACAACGTCGACGAAGCGTTCGCCAAGACTCGCGTCAACCTGCAATCGACCGACGCCACCACGGCCTCGGCAAAATCCGCCACCGACGAATTCAAGGATTACATGAGCAAGACGCCCGAACAGCGTCTGCGCGACAGTGTCCTGCAATCCATGGGGCTGACCGAAGACGACATCAAAGCCATGCCGCCGGAGAAACAACTGGCCATCGGCAAGGAGATTGCCGAGCGCTTGCAGGACAAGATGAAGCTGGCGCAATCGGAAAAGGACAACGATGTGAAGGACAGTGACAAGCAGGCGGGCAAGTTTCTCGCTGCGCTTTGATTAGTTTGTAAAACACAAAACCCTGTGGGAGCGGGCTTGCCCGCGATAGCGACAGATCAGCCAACACTTGTGTTGAATGTTCTGCCGTCATCGCGGGCAAGCCCGCTCCCACAGGTTTATCAGTGTTGCGAAAACTCAGTTGAGTTGCAGGGTCTCATTGAACTGGCTGATCGCATCAACCACATGCCGTGACCCCTGCTGAATCTCCAGAATCACCTCCCCCGCCTCGTTCGCCAGTTCCACCCCGAGCCCGGTGCGACTCAGGCTTGATTGCATGCTCGACACCGCGCTCAGCGACAAGTCATGGTTCTTGCGCACCACCTCGACAATTTCCAGCGTCGCCTGGCTGGTGCGTGCCGCGAGGCTGCGTACTTCGTCCGCGACCACGGCAAAACCACGCCCGTGTTCACCGGCCCGCGCCGCTTCGATGGCGGCATTCAGCGCCAACAGGTTGGTCTGATCGGCGATGCCGCGAATGGTCTGGACGATGGTGCCGATGATGTCCGACTGTTTGCTGACCGCATCGATACTGACGGCGGCTTCATTGAGGTCGCGGGAAATGTCCTGAATGATCTGCACCGTTTGCTGCACGACTTGTGAGCCTTTTTGCGCGCAGGCGTCGTTTTGTACCGAGGTGCTGTGGGCCGATTCCGCAGCGTTTTGCAGAGTGGTCATTTGCTGGGTGATGTCGCTGGCAAATTTCACCACTTTGTACAGCCTTCCTTTCGCATCGAACAGCGGGTTGTACGAAGCTTCCAGGTAAACCATCTGTCCGGACTTGTTCTTGCGTTCGAAACGGTGCGAGTGATATTCGCCGCGATTGAGCGAAGCCCAGAACGCCTTGTATTGCGCAGATTCGGCTTCGGCGCGATGGCAAAACATGCTGTGGTGATGGCCGACGACTTCCGGCAGTGTGTATTGCATGGTGTGCAGAAAGTTTTCGTTGGCGGCGATCACATTGCCGTCCGGAGTGAACTCGATCACCGCCATCGAGCGACCGATGGCCGCCAGCATGCTTTCTTCTTCATGTTCCTTGTTGATCCGCGCGGTGATGTCGGCGGCCACTTTGATCACACTTCTGACTTGCTTGTCCGCGCCATACACCGGCATGTAACTGGCTTCGAGCCAGACTTCCTTGCCCGCTTTGTTCAAGCGCAGAAAAGTCCCACTGATCGGCTCTCCCCGCGCCAGGTCGCGCCACAATTTGGCGTACTCCTCGCTGCGATAGAAGGCTTCCTCGCAAAAGATCCGGTGATGCTTGCCACGCACTTCTTCAGCGCTGTAGCCCATGGTCTTGCAGAAGTTTTCGTTGGCATCGAGAACGATGCCTTCCGGGGTGAATTCGATCATCGCCATCGAACGGCTGATCGCGGCCAACTTGGCGTTGGCCTCAGTCAGCGCACAACTGAATCGCTCGATTTCCTGCAGGTCAGCCTTGTGATGTAGGTTGAACATGGTTGTATCACCTTCAGCGCGGTCTTTTGATTTGATGAAAGTTCAGGTCTTTCAGAATCCACCACTACGTTCCACAGAACAGGCACACGCATTCCTCCACGGGAGGAAGTTGTCAGGTGATAAATGATGATCAATCGGAGAGTCCATACAGCGACGCTCTAATCAAGACATCCTTCTCTTGATAGCCCGCTCGCGGGCCAGCCCTAACGCGTTGAAGAACTTCCATTTAAGTGATGCTCCTTGTTGGTTCAGTATCGGTGCCTCGGATTGCGCACTCTGGCAGCATGAATCACGGACCAACCCTGTGCGCACGGCATGTTTGGCATGACGGTCGACATAGTTAGTTACAGGTGAGCATAGACAGCGCAAAGCCTTGCGCAAGGCCACTAGTCGGCCAGTATCTGGCACTTTTTGCACAAGAAACGGTTCAGCGCGGGGAGGTTTTGGCGGGGCGGACGCCTTCGCGAGCAGGCTCGCTCCCACATGGGTATGCATTCCAAATGTGGGAGCGAGCCTGCTCGCGATAGCAAAAGTTGCAGCACTACAAAAACAACAGAAATGCCTTACAGACTTCCACTCACCTTGTCAGCCACCTCTCCCGGCACCCATGGCTTCCAGACCTGCGGCTGATCACGCAAAAACGCCTCGGCCACGGCCCGTGGTTGCTGGCGTTTTTCACTCATGCCCGCCAGTGTCTGGTTGAGCAGATCAATCGGCAAATCGACCTTCTCGAAAAAACTCACCAGCTCCGGGTACTGCGTCTTGAACGGAGCCGATACGCCGATCGCCAGGCTGGCCGGCATCGAACGTGTGCCTTTCGGATTAGGGTTGTTCGCGTCGGCCAGCGTCTTCCAGGCTTCGGCATCGAACGGCGGCTCATCGAGCTTCACCAGTTTGAACCGCCCCAACAGCGGCGTCGGCGACCAGTAGTAGAACAGCACCGGTTTGCCGCGCTTGATCGACGACGCCACCTCGGCATCCAGCGCCGCGCCGGAGCCGGTGCGGAAATTGACGAAACTGTCGTTCAGGGCATACGCCTTGAGCTTCTGGCTGTTGACGATCTCCGAGGTCCAACCGGTCGGACTGTTGAGGAAACGTCCACGGCTCGGGTCTTCCGGGTCGCGGAAGACGTCTTTGTAGCGCGGCAAATCCGCCACCGATTTCAGCTCGGGCGCCAATGGCTTGATGCCGCGGTCGGGGTCGCCCTTGATCACGTACTCCGGCACCCACCAGCCTTCAGTGGCACCTTTTACGGTATCGCCGAGGCCGAACACTTTGCCCTCATTGGCCGCTTTGACCCACGCCGGACTGCGCCCGGCCCATTCCTCGCCGATCACCTGAATATCGTTTTTCGCCAGCGCCGCTTCGAGGCTGACGGTGCTGCCCGGCAGCGTATCCGTCGAGTAGCCGTAGCCCTTCTCAACGATCAGGCGCAGCACTTCGGTGATGAAGCTGCCGCTTTCCCAGGTAATGTCGCCGAAGTGAATCGGCGCGGTTTTCTCCGCCGCAGAAACGGCGCCGACGCTCAGGCTCAGCGCCAGCAGCGAACCGCCGAGCAGGGTTTTGATCGATCTCATGCAGACCTCTTGTCTTGTAGTAATTGATTGGCACTGTGGCGCTCGCACAGCGCCTGGGAACGGCTCATGTAGACGCTGACCGAACGTTGCGAGATGCCCAGTTCGGCGGCGATTTGCGGGTAGGTCAGGCCGTCGATGCGTGCGAGCAGAAAGGTCGAGCGGACCTTGCCCGGCAGCCGTTGCAGGCTGTGATCGAGGCGATTGAGGGTTTGGCTCAGTTGCGCCAGCTCTTCGGGCGATGCGGCGTAATCGACATCGATCTGCTGCTGGTGACGGCGTTCGAGATCGGCGCGGCGCCAGCGTTGGTAGAGCAGGCGTTGGGCAACGGTAGTGAGCAAGGCGCGAGGTTCGCGAATCGCCGTAAGAGCGGGCGCTTCGAGCAGTTGCGCGAAGGTTTCGGCGGCGATGTCTTCAACGCTGGCGGCGTCATGCAGATGCCGGCGCAGGTAGCTGCAAAGCCATTGATAGTGGGCGCGGAACAGGGTGTCGAGGTTGTAGCGATGGGACAGATCGGCGCCGGACATAGGGGCTCCTTGGTGAAGGGTCGCTGAATGTCCGGTGATCCGGTGGCGCGATCGTAGCAAGGCGCCTTATGCATTAATAATATTTAAATCTTATTTTTATATTTCTTTTTGGAATTTAAGATCAAAAGATTGCAGCCTTCGGCAGCTCCTACAAAGGCAATATGTAGGAGCTGCTGAAGGCTGCGATCTTTTAGTGCAAGCGGCCGTACCCCAAATCCTCCGCCTCACGCTGATAATCGAGAACCACCCGATAGTCGCCTTCAGTGGCCGGCAGCACTTCAGCCAGTCCCAATGTCTGTGCAACGTCAGGAAGCTCACGCAGTGCCTGATTCATCACTTGGCGCAACTGCTCGACTTGCTCATCCGAGGCACCGGCAAACGTAATGAACGGCAGTGTCGGACTCAACGCACTGCGCCCCACTACGTGCAATCCACTTACCTCATCGGCTGCGTAATGAGCGAGGTAGGCGTAGGTCACGCTGTCGATGGCAGCCAGATCAGCAAGGCCTTCGCGCAACCAGCGAAGGCTCTCGCGATGCGCCCCGCTGATACCGACCGAGGCGAAAAACCGGCCGCCCTGCTGGAGCGGAGCCAGGCGATGGCGCAACAGGTTCATGCCACTGTTGGAGTCATCGCTGTTGATCACGCCGCGACTGCTGCGGAAGTCCGCGAGGCTTTTGCGCGGATCATCGGCGCGACTGAGAATCAGGCTGCAATGGTTGCCGGCGCTGGCGTCGGGGAGTTCGTAGCGGGGGCGGCCGACGATTCGGACCTCGCCGCGTAGCGCCGTCATCAAGGGATAACCGCAGGTTTGGGTCAGCAGCAAATCCGGCGAAAGCCATAGTTCAGGCAGCGACAGGCTTTCCGCGTTCAGACGAATCACGCCCAGGTGTTCGAGGATGCGTGAAATCCAGCACTCGTTCGCTGCTCGGATGGGCTCAGGCGCGACATACATCAGGAGCTCGATGTGGTGTTGGGTCATACACATTCTTCCCTACCCATAAATAACCCTGTGGGAGCGGGCTTGCCCGCGAAGAGGCCACCACATCCAACATCATTGTTTTCAGACAGATCGCCTTCGCGGGCAAGCCCGCTCCCACAGGGTTTAGCGGTGGCAGTGCGGTCAGTGAAACGGATGCTGCGGACTGTCGATCGGCTTGAAACCATGCCGCTGCCACAACTGCCCGTAACCCTGCACCAGAAACCCGCCACTGCGCGCAATCCATTGCTCGCGATGCATCCGGTAAACCGTCGGCAAGTCGTACCACGCAAGCTTCGGCAAGTCGTGATGCACCAGATGAAAATTTAGATTGAGGAACAGCCAGCGCCACGGCCATGCGGCTTCGTTGAGCACAGTGCGTTGCTCGGGTTGCGCGTGCGGGCGATGCTCATAGTAGGAACGGATCATTGCGATGGACAGCGCCGGCACGCTGATCAGCAGCAGGTAATGCCACACCGGCAATGCGCTGTAGCGGGCGATAAACCACAGCATCAACAACGTGAACACGCCGTGGCTCAGCCACATCAGCCAGGCCTGGCGGTCGCACTGTTTCAGGCGTTGCAGTTCTTCAGTGGCCAGCGCGATCAACGCCAGCGGCGCACCAATTGCGAATCGACCGAGTACGGTTTTGTTCAGCCAGTGCAGGCCGCGTTCGAAAATCGAACTGCCCTGCCAGCCTGCCGCCGTCAGGTAACGACTTTCCGGATCGACGCCGGGAACGGTCAGATCCTCATCGCGGTGATGCAACAAATGACTGTCGCGATACAGCGTGTACGGATACCACACGGCAAACGGCGCATAACCGAGGACTTTGTTGACGAGGGTCGAGCGGGTCGGGTGCCCGTGGAGCAGTTCATGTTGCACTGACAACCACAGCACCAGCAGCGGAAGCAGCAGCAAAGTGCTCCAGCCACGACCGAGCCAATCGCTATTGAGGACGATGGCGAACCAGCCGCCATACACGCCGATCAGCAACAGCCAGGTCGGCCACTCGGTGCGGGCGGTGAAGCGTTGGCGCAGGGTTTCGATTTGCACGCGGTGGGCGGCGTCGAAGTAATGGGACATGGCGTTGCTCGGAACGGGAATCTTGCCCGTCTGTGCAACAACGTCGATAAATCTTGCAGATTATTTTTCGGGTTCAGACAGGAGCCCGAGAACCGGGCTCCCGAGGGGTGCGATCAATGGCCGAAAATGTCGAGTTTCTTGGCTTTTTTCTCCGCGCGTTTTTCGATTGCGGTCTTGGCCGGTTTCTTCTTGTCGGCTTTCTTGGAATTCATACCTTTGGACATGATGGGTACTCCACTCATAGGGCTGTAGGCTCAGGTATACACCTATCCCGAGGCGCGCGTTCTTTTATAATCGGCGCTTCGCCCACCGACAGTCCGATCCCATGCCCGATACCCAATACAGCCTGCTCGACGCCTCGCTCTGGCCGTTGATGAACAAGTTTTATCGCAACCACCAATCCTCGATGAAAGCCGTGCGCGAAGCACAATTGTGGGTGGCTCGACGTGGCGACATTGTCGCGGCACTGTGTTTGCGGCCGGTGGCGGGCGGGCAATGGTTGACGGGGCTGTTTGTTGATCCGGCGTGTCGTGAGCAGGGGCTTGCCGCCCAGTTGATCACTGCGGCGGTGAAGGATGTGACGGAGCCGGTGTGGCTGTTCTGTCATCCGGATTTGCGCGGGTTTTATGAGCGTCGCGGGTTCAGTGTCGACCCGGCCCTTCCGCAGGCGATGGCGGAGCGGTTGAGCCGGTATGCGCGGAGCAAGCCGATGATTGCGATGGAACGGGTACCTTCCGCCTGATGCAAAACCATTGTGGGAGCGAGCCTGCTGGCGAAAGGGTGTGTCAGACATCGAATCTATCAATGACACACCGCTTTCGCGAGCAGGCTCGCTCCCACAGGATTTTTGTGGCGTTTGTGAGATCAGTCGTCGGCGTTTGGATCGAGGTCGGGGAACATTACTTCGGTGAAGCCGAATTTGCTGAAGTCGGTAATCCGAGATGGGTACAGCCGGCCGATCAGATGATCGCATTCGTGTTGCACGACCCGCGCGTGGAAACCTGACGCCACCCGCACAATCGGCTGGCCTTTCGGATCGAACCCTTCGTAGCGAATCTGCTGATAACGCTCCACCGCGCCACGCAAACCCGGCACCGACAGACAGCCTTCGAAGCCCTCTTCCATCAGCGGACTCAACGGCGTGATCAACGGATTGATCAGGATCGTCTGCGGCACCGCTTCGGCGTCCGGGTAACGTTCGCTGTGCTCGAAACCGAAGATCACCAGTTGCAGATCAACACCGATCTGCGGCGCGGCGAGGCCAACGCCGCCGACGCTTTCCATGGTCTGGAACATGTCGTCGATCAGTTGCCACAACTCGGGGCTGTCGAACATCTCGGGCGGCACGGGCGGAGCGATGCGCAGCAGGCGCTCATCGCCCATTTTCAGAATTTCACGGATCATGATCAGACTTCGTCAGTGTCCGGCTTGAGCGAATGATCGCGGCCCAGGCCCGAGACGTGTTGTTTGGGATGTTCGTCCAGTTCGCCGGGGACTTTCTCGCCCGGGTCCTTGCCTTCACTGGACATGTGCTCGATCACCGCATTCATTTCCGCACCGAGCAACAACACCGCAGCGGAAATGTAGAAGTACAGCAACAGCACGATGATCGCCCCGATGCTGCCATACATCGCGTTGTAGTTGGCGAAGGTTTTCACGTAGAACGCGAAACCCAACGAAGCGATGATCCACACCACCACGGCCAATACCGAACCCGGTGTGATGAAACGAAATTCCTGTTTGACGTCGGGCATCACGTAATAGATCAGGGCCACAGCGACCATCATCAGAATCACGATCACCGGCCAGCGCGCGATGGTCCAGACGGTGACGATGACCTCTTCCAGGCCGACCTGCGCGGCGATCCAGCCCATCACTTGCGGCCCGAGCACCATCAGCGCAGCAGCCACCAGCAGCATGCCGGCGATGCCGACGGTGTAGAAAATCGACAGTGGGAAACGCTTCCAGATCGGCCGCCCTTCGACCACGTCATAAGCGGCGTTCATTGCGCTCATCATCAGCCGCACGCCCGCTGAGGCGGTGTACAGGGCGATGACGATACCGACCGAAAGCAAGCCACCCTTGGACTGTTGCAACTGATCGATCACCGGGTTGACCTGTTCCAGCGCTTGCGGCGGCAGGACCAGTTCCGATTGCAGGCGCAGCCAGGAGAAGAAATCCGGCAGGTGCAGGAAACCGATCAGGGCGATCAGAAACAGAATGAACGGGAACAGCGAGAACAGCATCTGGTAGGCCAGTGCCGAGGCATACGTCGACATCTCGTCGTCGACGAATTCAGTAACCGTGCGCACCATCACCCGGTGCAGGGGCAGACCTTTCATGTCCGGAAATATCATTCGCGTCTCCTTTCGCCGCTTTACAGGTTGAAGTCGTGGCGACTCAGGGGCCGTTTTTTACCTCACGGTAGCCTACTTGGCGACCCTTGGTGGGGGACCGCAGGTTTTCGACACAAAAACGGCCATCCTTGGATGGCCGTTCATGTGTTTCGTTCAAGGCTGAATTACGCCTTGTCGACGGTTTTCTTCACTGCGTCTTTGGCTTTACCAACGGCTTGCTGAGCTTCGCCTTTTTTCTCTTGAACCTTGCCTTCGGCTTGCAGCTTGGTGTTGTCGGTGGCTTTGCCGACGCCTTGCTTGATGTTGCCGACAGCTTCGTTGGCCATGCCTTTTACTTTATCGCCTGTGCTACTCATGGTGTTTCTCCTTGGTGCAATTAGGGGGAAAAGTCAGTACGTAATGATTGACCGGCCGGGTTTGCGCCAAGTTTCATTTTTTTTCACCGGTTCATTTCGTCGCGGTGTGCAGGTAGGGCTTTATGTTTGCTGCCCAACCCACGAGAATGCCCAGCATATGGGCGCCACACGCCCGAGAACCGATCCCGCAGGAATGTTATGAAACTCGATAAAAAGCAGGCCATTGCCCGTAGAAACCAGGAACTGGGCGGCGCTGTGCTCGGCACCAACAACTGCCACTTCGCCGAACTGAACCGCAACCGCAACATCTGGTGGTTCGACCTGCCGGTGACGCGCCTGGCCGTGGGTCAGTACGAGTGGATTCACCTGCTGATGCACACGCCAGCGACCGACGAACTGCTGCACCTGAAGGTGCCGACGGTGTTCCTGCGTGAAAAGCTTGAAGGTCTGGTGATTCGCAACGAGGGCAAACGCAACGCTGCGTTGAGCCTGGAGTTGAGTGCAGACAAGGATTCGTATCTGCAGGACATGCGTCCGGCGGGGACCAATGTGAATTTCGCGCCGTTCCGCCAGTAACAGCAAAAGCTTCGCGAGCAGGCTCGCTCCCACATTCAACCGTGTTCTCCCAGTTGGAACGCAGTCAATTGTGGGAGCGAGCCTGCTCGCGAAGGCGGCCTGACAGTCGCTACAAATCCAGCCTGCACCAACAAAAAGCCCCGCATCTGCGGGGCTTTTTGCTTTAGGCGGCGTTCTTCGCCTTGATCTTCTTCAGCTCTTCGTCGCGCAATTCGCGACGCAGGATCTTGCCGACGTTGGTGGTCGGCAGCGCGTCGCGGAACTCCACCGAACGCGGCACCTTGTAGCCGGTGACGTTGGCGCGCATATGTTCCATCACTTGCTCTTTGGTCAGCGTCACGCCCGGCTTGGCAACGATGAAGATCTTGATCGCCTCACCCGACTTCTCGTCCGGCACACCGATCGCGGCGCACTGCAACACGCCCGGCAGAGTCGCCAGCACGTCTTCCAGTTCGTTCGGGTAGACGTTGAAACCGGAGACCAGAATCATGTCTTTCTTGCGATCGACAATGCGCATGTAGCCGTCTGGCTGGATCAGCGCGATGTCACCGGTCTTCAGCCAGCCTTCGCTGTCGAGCATTTCATCGGTAGCTTCCTGACGCTGCCAGTAGCCCTTCATCACTTGCGGGCCCTTGACGCACAGTTCACCGATTTCACCCAGCGGTTGCTCGACACCGGCATCGTCGATGACTTTGCACAGGGTCGACGGCACCGGAATGCCGATGGTGCCGATCTGTATGTTCTGGATCGGGTTGACCGTGGCGACCGGGCTGGTTTCAGTCATGCCGTAACCTTCGCAGATCGGGCAACCGGTCACGGCTTTCCAGCGTTCGGCGGCAGCCAGTTGCAGGGCCATGCCGCCAGACAAGGTGACTTTCAGCGCGGAGAAATCCAGCTTGCGGAAACCTTCGTTGTTGCACAGCGCCACGAACAGCGTGTTGAGGCCGACGAAACCGCTGAACTTCCACTTCGACAGTTCCTTGACCATCGCCGGCAGGTCGCGCGGGTTGCTGATCAGGATGTTGTGGTTGCCGATCAGCATCATCGCCATGCAATGAAAGGTGAACGCATAGATGTGGTACAGCGGCAGTGGCGTGATCAGGATCTCGCAACCTTCATTGAGGTTGGAGCCCATCAGCGCCTTGCACTGCAGCATGTTGGCGACAAGGTTGCGGTGGGTCAGCATCGCGCCTTTGGCCACGCCGGTGGTGCCGCCGGTATATTGCAGCACGGCAACATCACCGCTGTCCGGATTGGCTTCGGCCACAGGCTGGCCCTGCCCCTTGCTCAGCACGTCGTTGAACTTGACGGCTTTGGGCAGGTGATAGGCCGGAACCATTTTCTTCACGTACTTGATGACGCTGTTGATCAGCAGACGCTTGATCGGCGGCAACAGGTCGGCGACTTCGGTGACGATGACGTGTTTGACGCCGGTTTTCGGCACCACGGTTTCGGCCAGGTGCGCCATGTTCGCCAGGCACACCAGCGCCTTGGCACCGGAGTCGTTGAATTGGTGTTCCATTTCCCGCGCGGTATACAGCGGGTTGGTGTTGACCACGATCAGCCCGGCGCGGATGGCACCGAAGACGGCCACCGGGTACTGCAGAACGTTGGGCAACTGCACGGCGATTCGATCACCGGGCTGCAAATCGGTATGCTGTTGCAGATACGCGGCAAACGCACCGGACAATTCATACAATTCACCGTAGGTGATTGTCTTGCCCAGGTTGCTGAAAGCCGGTTTGTTGGCGAAGCGTTGGCAGGACTGCTTCAACACTGCCTGAATGTTCGGATACTCGTCTGGATTGATGTCGGCAGCAATTCCAGCCGGGTATTTATCCTTCCAAAAGTCTTCGATCATGGAAGCCCACTCCTCAGCAACGCGAATTCTTCACCGCATTTGATGCGATTATTATTGGTGTGTGTTTTGTATTGGTGAATCTGGCTTTTGGATAGGCCGAGAAGTCACAAAGCGCGCCGAGAGTAGCAGCTTTGCCGAGGGTCGACTAGAGCCAAAAGCGGCCTGAATGGTCACTTTAATGACTCAAGACTTTCTGGCAGTCATTTTAGAGCAAAAATCCTATATCGCCTTGAAAGTCCCGGTTTTCGGGGGCCTCAAAGCAAAAGATCGCAGCCTTCGGCAGCTCCTACAGGGAACGCATTCCAATGTAGGAGCTGCCGAAGGCTGCGATCTTTGTGCTTTTGACCTTTAGGCGATGTCGCGCAACTCGCGTCGCAGAATCTTTCCTACAGGCGTCATTGGCAACGACTCACGCAACACAATGTGCTTGGGTACTTTGTACGCGGTGAAATTCTCTTTGCAGTAAGCCTTCAACTCTTCAAGGCTGACTCCACTCTCCCGCGCCACCACAAACAGCTTCACCGCCTCCCCCGAGCGTTCGTCCGGCACACCGATCACAGCACAATTAGCGACTTTCGGGTGGGCCATCACCACGTCCTCGATCTCGTTGGGGTACACGTTGAAACCGGAGACGATGATCATGTCCTTCTTGCGATCGACGATACGCACGAAACCGTCGGGATCGATCACCGCGATATCGCCGGACTTGAACCAGCCATCGGCGTCCAGCACTTCGGCCGTGGCTTCAGGCTTTTGCCAATAGCCTTTCATGATCTGCGGGCCCTTGATGCACAACTCGCCACGCTCGCCCAGCGGTTGCTCGACGCCATCATCGTTGATCACTTTCAACAGCGTGCCCGGCACGGGCAAACCGACGGTGCCCAGACGCGATTGATCGCCGTACGGATTGGTACAGGCCACTGGCGAGGTTTCGGTCAGGCCGTAGCCTTCGGTGATGCGGCAACCGGTGAGCTGTTCCCAGCGCTCGGCGGTGGCCTTTACCAACGCGGTGCCGCCGGAGTTGGTGAGTTTCAGGCTGGAGAAATCCAGGGTCTTGAAGTCCGCGTGATCCATCAGTGCGACAAACAGCGTGTTCAATCCCAACAGTGCGGAAAAGCGCCAGTTCTTCAGCTCCTTGATGAACCCAGCGATGTCCCGTGGGTTGGTGATCAGCACGTTGTGGTTGCCGGACACCATCATGCACATGCAATTCGCGGTGAACGCATAGATATGATAAAGCGGCAGCGGCGCGATCATCACTTCCTGGCCTTCACGCAACAGCGGCTGGCCATCCGGCCCCAGTTGCGCGAGACAGGCGCGCACTTGCTGCATGTTCGCCACCAGATTGCCGTGCGTCAGCATCGCGCCTTTAGCCAGGCCCGTGGTGCCGCCGGTGTATTGCAGCACGGCAATATCGTCGAGACCGGCCTTCAGCGGCTTGATGCCCAGGCCCCGTCCCAGACGCAGCGCGCTTTTGAAGGAAATCGCCTGGGGCAGCGAATACGCCGGCACCATTTTTTTCACTTTGCTGACGACGGTGTTGACCAGCCAGCCCTTGGCGGTGGGCATCAAGTCGCCCATCTTCGCTTCGATCAAGTATTGAATGTCGGTGTCGGCCAGCACTTCCTGGACTTTCTGGCCGAACATGTTCAGGTACACCAGCGCCCGCGCCCCGGAATCCTTGAACTGGTGGCGCATCTCCCGCGCGGTATACAGCGGGTTGGTGTTGACCACGATCAGCCCGGCGCGCAGTGCGCCGAACACGGCAATCGGGTAATGCAGGACGTTGGGCATCTGCACCGCGATCCGATCCCCCGGCACCAGATCGGTATGTGCTTGCAGGTAACCGGCAAAAGCGGCGCTCTGGCGTTCAAGTTCGGCGTACGTAAGGGTCACGCCCATGTTGCTGAAGGCCGGGCGATCCGCGAACTTCTTGCAGGAACGCTCAAACACCTCGATCACCGACTTGAACTCGCCCATGTCGATGTCCAGCGGTACGCCGGCCGGGCGTTTGTCATTCCAGAAATCAGGTTGCATTGTTCTTGTCCTCTTTACCTGAGCCGATCCGGGGCCGCGTTTCTGTCATTTCTCTTTCGTCCATTGAAAACAGAAAGCAAAAAGCGGAGCTTCACGGACACTAGCAGTTATGGCCAGGCAGGCAAATAAGGGCAAAGCCGTCATTGATCGTGTGAATCTTCCTGCCGTGGCGTGGGCTGATCAGACGCGCTATACAATGATCCGACTCTGAGCAAAGGAATCGCCATGATCCACGACACCCTATGGCTGGACGCGAGTGACCGCAGCCGCCTCTTCGTCAATCAGTGGCTGCCGGCCGCGCCATTGAAAGCGGTGGTTCTGCTGGCCCATGGCATGGCGGAACACAGCGGTCGTTACGCACGGCTCGCCGACACGTTTTGCGACAAAGGATATGGCGTCTACGCGCCGGATTTGCGTGGACATGGCAAAACTGCCGATCACGGCACGCTCGGGCATTTCGCCGATGACGACGGCTGGTGCAAGGTGCTGGGTGACCTGGCCAGCCTCAATCAATACATCGGCCAGCAGCATCCCGGTGTACCGATCATCCTGCTCGGGCACAGCATGGGCAGCTACCTTGCCCAGGCTTATCTGCTGCACCACAGCGCCAGCCTGCACGGGGCAATTCTCAGCGGTTCGAACTTTCAACCGGTGGCGCTCTATCGCGCCGCGCGGCAGATCGCCCGCCTGGAAAAGCTGCGTCAAGGCGGCAAGGGCCGCAGTGCGTTGATCGAGTGGTTGTCGTTCGGCTCGTTCAACAAGAAATTCAAACCGGCGCGCACGCCATTCGACTGGCTCAGCCGCGATCCGGCCGAAGTCGACAAGTACGCCAGCGACCCGTTGTGCGGCTTTCGCTGCACCAATCAGCTATGGATCGACTTGCTCGGCGGCTTGCAGCAAATCAGCAAAGCGTCCAATCTCGCCCAGATCGACCCGGGCCTGCCGCTGCTGGTGATCGGCGGCGAATGTGATCCGGTGAGTGAAGGCAAGCGTCTGACTGATCTGGCCAATGCCTTGCGCACGGCCGGCAGCCAAAACCTGCAACTGCAGATCTACCCGCAGGCGCGGCACGAATTGTTCAACGAAACCAACCGCGACGAAGTGATCGCCGATGTGCTGACCTGGATCGACCAGGCCCTGAGCCATCCGCGCCCTCACCGCAGCGAATAATTTTTTGTGGATTCATTTAATCCGTCACAGGAATCGAGACCGATGACCCAGGTTACCAACATCCCTTACGAAGCCCTCGAAGTCGGCCAGACCGCCAGCTACAGCAAGACCGTCGAAGAGCGCGATATCCAGCTGTTTGCCGCGATGTCCGGCGACCACAATCCGGTGCACCTGGACGCCGAGTTCGCCGCCGCCAGCATGTTCAAGGAACGTATCGCTCACGGCATGTTCAGCGGCGCGCTGATCAGTGCAGCGGTAGCGTGCGAGCTGCCTGGGCCGGGCACGATCTATATCGGCCAGCAGATGAGCTTTCAGAAGCCGGTGAAGATTGGCGACACCCTGACCGTGCGCCTGGAAATTCTCGAGAAGCTGCCGAAGTTTCGCGTACGCATCGCCACTCGCGTGTTCAACCAGCGGGATGAATTGGTGGTGGATGGCGAGGCGGAGATTCTCGCGCCGCGCAAGCAGCAGACCGTGACGTTACCTACCTTGCCGGCAATCAGCATCGGTTAAGCAGTTACGCAAAAAAGTGGGAGCGAGCCTGCTCGCGAAAGGGCCGTGTCAGCAACAACCTCGTTGCATGACACACCGCATTCGCGAGCAGGCTCGCTCCCACAGTTTTTTCAGTGACGCTTACGAGCGTGCGCGAGCCTGGTTACGCAGGGCTTTCACCTGATCGTGGTTGCGTTGTACGCCGTGGTATTGGCGCTCAACCAGATCACGAATACCGACCAGGTTGTGCTTGTTGATTTTCTCGATGGCTTCACGATAAGCCTTCAGCGCATGGTCTTCACCGCGCTCGGCTTCGTTGAGTACCGCTTCTTCGTCTTTGCCGGTGAACATGGCTTTGACGTCGACCCAACGACGGTGCAGATCACCGCTGACGCTGGTAGAAGTTTCCGGATCGCCGCCCATCGAGCGCACGGCTGCTTGCAGTTCAGCAGCAGCGGTCGCGCAGTCGGCAGAGCGAGTCACGAACAGGGTTTTCAGTTCAGGGTGCTTGATGTCTTCAGCGCAAGTCTTGAACCCTTCCTGACCGTCCTTGCTGGTTTCAATCAGGTCATTGAGTACAGAGATGGCTTCTTTATTCATGTCGGTCATTTTTCAATTCCTTGCGATCGGTGGAAGATGCAAGGGATATTGCAGTGTGCGTGCCAGCTTTCCAGAAAGATTTAAATCGTTATTTATCAATCACTTAAAGTTAAGTGAACTATCTGTATCGCGGTTATTTGCATGATCTGTCATTTGGCCTGCATGCAGAATGCCTGTATTTTCCAGTTTGATTGTTACCAGCCAGACGAATCTGCATGAATCCCGAAAAACTCGAACTGCTGATCACCCGCGAAATGCCCTTCGGCAAGTACAAGGGCCGGATCATTGCCGACCTGCCGGGGCCGTACCTGAACTGGTTCGCCCGTGAAGGTTTTCCCCACGGCGAACTCGGTGGCTTGTTGGCCTTGATGCAGGAAATCGACCACAACGGCCTCTCGGACTTGCTCGAACCGCTGCGCGCCAAACACGGCAAACCCGCCCCGCGCCACTGAAGCGCCCTCCTCTATTTGAGTCATGCCGATCATGCCCGATAACACCCGCCGTGCCCGAGACGAAGCCTTCTGGCAAACCTTCGCTGATCGTTATGACGCTCACCCCGGCCCCGTCAATCTGGAAAACGGTTACTTCGGGCGCATGTCGCGCACGGTGATCGAGGAGTACCAACGCAACATCGAGCTGATCAACAACAGCAACTCGGTGTATGTGCGCCAGCGCTTCGAGCAGCACGACAACCTCGACATCCGCGCGCAACTGGCCGAGTTGATTGGAGTGCGTGCGCAAAGCGTTGCCTTCACCCGCAATGCCACGGAAGGCCTGCAATCGTTGATCCGTAACTACAACCGCCTGCAACCGGGCGATCAGGTGCTGATCAGCGACCTCGAATACGACACGGTCAAAGGCGCCATGCGCTGGCTGGCACGGCATCGCGGTGTGGAAGTGATCGAGATCGCTCATGCGCATCCAGCCAGTTTCGAAAGCCTGCTGGAGACCTATCGCGAGACCTTCATCCGACATCCGCAACTCAAGCTGATGGCGCTGACCCATGTCACCCACCGCACCGGCCTGGTGATGCCGGTGCAGGCGATTGCGGCAATGGCCAAGGAACATGGCGTCGATATCATCCTCGACGGCGCGCACGCCCTCGGTCAGTTCGAATTCGATCTCGAAGCCATGGGCATCGCGTTCGCCGGCTATAACCTGCACAAATGGATCGGCGCACCGCTGACCCTGGGCTTTCTGTATATCGCCCCGCAACGCCTCGCCCACATCGATCCGGACATGGGCGAGATGCACTACCCGATTAATGACATCCGCGCTCGCACGTCCTACAGCACTCCCAACATCCCGGCGCTGATGAGCCTGCCGCTGGTGTTCGAGGAACACCGCTCACTGGGTGGGGCGGCGGCCAAAGGTGCGCGACTCAATTACCTACGCAATCTGTGGGTCAGCGCCGTGCGGCATTTGCCGGGCATCGAGGTGCTGACTCCGGATGATCCGCGTCTGTACTGCGGCATCACCGCGATGCGCTTCACTCGCCACGACGATCAACAGGTAATGGCCGAGCGGCTGCTGAAAGACCATAACCTGTTCACCGTGGTGCGCACCGGTGCCGCGTGCGGGCCGTGTATCCGTATCACCCCGGGACTGACTACCACCGCGGCCGAGATGCAATTGTTGACCCGTGCGCTGAACGAGCTGCGCTAAGCCGGTTTATACGGTGTATTTGTCGAAGTCCTCGGGCTTGATCTGCGACGACGCCGCAAAGGTGTCGATGCCGATGGTCAGGTGGCCGAAGTAACCGTCCTCGTGCGAGTCACGGCCGACCGGCCAGACCGTCAGGATTGGTGCTTCACCGTTCTGGCCGGCATAGAGGCTGTCCTCGATGTTTTGCAGCGGCGATGAAGCGCGCCCGCGATAGGCTTTCGCGTTGAGTACCGAACGCGAAACCACCTCGGGGAAGAACAATTGGCCGACCCAGGCGACGTTGCGTTCTTCCAGGTATTCGTTGCCGGCCACGATGCGCACCGCGACATGGATGTGCAGCGCGCGGCCGGCGTAGAAGCCGGGGTAGATGGTGGTAAACCGCGCTCGCCCCTTGTGATCGCAGAACTGGCTGCCACGCAGGTAAGTGTCATCGTCCGTGCGCGGGATCGAGCCAATGGCCTCGACATCGACTTCCGCGTCCGGGTTGACCCGACTCCAGCCCGAGTAGGCGCCTCGTGCGTTGCAGTGCCAGATGTCCACCAGAGCACCGTTGACCGGTTCGCCGGTCATCGCATCGACAATGGTCAGGCGCAGGATCAGCGGCAAGCCTTCGGCGCCTTCGCTGATGTTGCGACGCAAGAGTTTGGGATTGCGGAAATAGGGCCCGGCGATTTGCTCGGGGGCCAGTTGATAAACCGGTTGTGGCGATGAGGCGGAGAAGTCTCGATCCATGACACGTGCTCTCTTCCATAAGAAGCACGCAGATTAGCGCCGGAAAAAACCGCTTGTGCGGTAACTATGTATCGCGGGATGTATTCGCCACTGTTTTCGGGGCAAAAAAAAACGGTGCACCGACCAAGCGCACCGTAAAGCCGTAGAACACACAACGAAGTGTAAGGTTGCTATCAGTCCAGCAGCGCCAATGCTTCGGCGGTGCATTCCTGAATGCGGGCCCAGTCGCCGTTCTTGATCCACTCAGGATCGAGCATCCAGCTACCGCCCACGCACATGACGTTTTTCAGCGCCATGTAGCTCTTGATGTTGGCCGGGCCGACGCCGCCGGTCGGGCAGAATTTCACTTCACCGAACGGGCCGCCAAGGGCCTTGATCGCTGCCACGCCACCGCTGACTTCAGCCGGGAACAGTTTGAAACGACGATAGCCCAGACCATAGCCTTCCATGATGCCGGAGGCGTTGCTGATGCCTGGCAACAGCGGAATCGGGCTGTCGACACTGGCTTCGAGCAAGTCACGGGTGATGCCCGGGGTGACGATGAATTGCGAGCCGGCGGCTTCGGCAGCCGCGAGCATGTTGCGGTCGAGCACGGTGCCCGCACCGGTCATCAGCTCCGGACGCTGTTCGCGCAGGATCTGGATGGCCTTGAGGCCGAACTGCGAACGCAGGGTCACTTCCAGCGCGGTCAGACCACCGGCGGCCAGGGCGTCGGCCAATGGCAGCACGTCCTGTTCACGGGCGATGGTGATCACCGGCAGGATCCGCGCCCCGGCGCAGAGGCTGTCGATCAGGGCAACTTTGTCCGCCATGGAAACGGTCGGGGATGGGGTTGTCATAGCGGCTGTTCCTTGGCTCATGGGCACCAGTAAATCTCTAACGTGGGTTGCAGAAACGCGCGAACCGGCATGGCGGCGACATCATCGGATGCCAGCGCGGCATTCAGGGTGGTCAGTTTCGACTGACCGGAAATCGATAGAATCTTGTGCTTCGCCGACGCCAGCAGCGCACGGCTCATGGTCAGGCGCTGACGCGGCACGCTCGGTGCGAGCATCGGCCAGCAACGGCGCGTGCCGTCGGCTTGCAGCGCTTCAGTCAGGTTCGGGCTGTCGGGGAACAGCGACGCGGTATGCCCGTCATCGCCCATGCCCAGCACCAGTACGTCAATCGGCGGCAACTCGGCGAGCAAGCGATCGGCGTTCTCCGCTGCCTGCTCGACATTCGCCGCAGCGCTGTAGAGGCTGAGAAACTGCGCCTTGGCTGCCGGGCCTTTAAGCAGATACTGCTTGAGCAGACCGGCATTGCTGTCGGCGTGCTCGACCGGTACCCAGCGCTCGTCGGCGAGGGTCACGACGACCTTTGACCAGTCCAGATCCTGCTTGGCCAGGTGCTGGAAAAACGCCACCGGGCTACGACCGCCGGACACCACCAGCACCGCGTTGCCGCGTGCCGCAATGGCTTCGCTCAGTTGCTTGGCAACGTTCAACGCCAGACCTTCGGCCAACAGCACCGGGCTCTTGAACTCGTTGGCATTCACGCCCGCGGGCAGTTTCACATCAGATATCGCCATACCACGACCTCCCGTCCCGCGTGATCAATGCAATGGAACTCATCGGCCCCCACGACCCGGCCGCGTACGGCTTGGGCGCGTCACCGGATTTTTTCCATCCGGCGATCAGCTGGTCACACCACTTCCACGCGGCTTCGATTTCATCTTTACGGACAAACAGGTTCTGATTGCCGTTCATCACTTCCAGCAACAACCGCTCGTAGGCATCGGGGATCCGCGCGCTACGCCAGGTGTCGGAGAAATTCAGTTGCAGCGGGCCGCTGCGCAGTTGCATGCCTTTGTCCAGGCCCTGCTCTTTGGTCATCACGCGCAGCGAAATCCCTTCGTCCGGCTGCAGGCGAATGATCAGTTTGTTGCTGATCTGCAAGCGCTGCTCAGGGGCGAAGATGTAGTGCGACGGTTCTTTGAAGTGGATGACGATCTGCGACAGCTTTTGCGGCATGCGCTTGCCGGTACGCAAGTAAAACGGCACTCCGGCCCAGCGCCAGTTACGGATGTCGGCACGCAGGGCGACGAAAGTTTCGGTGTCGCTCTGGGTGTTGGAATTCGGTTCTTCGAGGTAACCCGGTACGGATTTGCCTTCGCTGTGGCCGGCGATGTACTGGCCGCGCACCACCTGAGTGGTCAGGCCTTCCGGACTGATCGGTGCCAGCGCCTTGAGCACTTTTACCTTTTCGTCACGGATGCTGTCGGCGGACAGATCAGCCGGCGGGTCCATGGCGATCAGGCAGAGCAACTGCAACAGGTGATTCTGGATCATGTCGCGCAGTTGGCCGGCCTTGTCGAAGTAACCCCAACGGCCTTCGATGCCGACCTTCTCGGCCACGGTAATTTCCACGTGGGAGATGTAATTCTGGTTCCACTGGGTTTCGAACAGGCTGTTGGCGAAACGCAGGGCGATCAGGTTTTGAACGGTTTCTTTGCCCAGGTAGTGGTCGATGCGGTAGGTGCGGTTCTCCGGGAAGAACTGCGCCACGGCGTCGTTGACCTTGCGCGAGGATTCGAGATCGGAACCGATCGGCTTCTCGAGGACGACGCGGGTGTTTTCTGCCAGACCGACTTTCGCCAGGTTTTCGCAGATCGCGCCGTACACTGCGGCCGGGGTGGCGAAGTAGGCAATCATACGTTGCGTGCTGCCGGCCAGTTCGGCCAGCGCGACGTAATCTTCAGCCTTGAGGAAGTCGACGTGCAGGTAGGTCAGGCGTGCGAGAAAACGCTCGGCGACGGCTTCGTCCAGTTCCTTGCCGACGTAGCGGCGCAGTTCGGCGGCGATGAACGCCATGTGCTGCTGCTCGGTGCCGGGTTCACGGGCCAACGCAATGACGCGTGTGTCCTCGTGCAACAGGTCGGCGCCATCGAGGTGATAAAGGGCAGGAAACAGCTTGCGCAGGGCCAGATCGCCAAGAGCGCCGAACAAGGCAAAGGTGCACGGTTCAACCGTAATCGAAGGCATGATGTTTGTTCTTTTATCAAGTTAAGCTACAAATACCTTTTTTCAAGGCATCACTCAAGGGAAAATGTAGTAATAACCACAACATTTTCGCAAAATACAGATTCCGAGTGGTGGTCGGTCGGAGCCATCAGTAGGATAGGCCACCGTTACGGGCCATATCAAAGGCCCAATTTGCATAGCCCGGCGCACCTTTGCGCAGGTGAATTAGGAATTCCATATGGACCGCGTGCGAAATTTACTGGAACAGATCCAGAGTCGCCTTGAAGACCTGAACAAGGCCGAACGCAAAGTCGCCGAGGTGATCCTGCTCAACCCGCAGCAGGCCACCCGCTTCAGCATCGCCGCCCTCGCCCAGGCGGCGTCGGTAAGCGAACCGACGGTCAATCGCTTCTGCCGTTCGTTCGGTGTCAGCGGCTACCCGGAACTGAAACTGCAATTGGCCCAGAGCCTGGCCAGCGGCGCCGCCTACGTCAGCCGCGCGGTGGAAGCCGATGACAATCCCGAGGCTTACACGCAGAAGATTTTCGGCAGCGCCATTGCGTCGCTGGACAGCGCTTGCCAGGCACTCGATCCGAACCTGATCAGCCGCGCCGTCGACCTGTTGATTCAGGCGCGACAGATCCACTTCTTCGGCCTCGGCGCTTCAGCACCGGTGGCGCTGGACGCACAGCACAAGTTCTTCCGCTTCAACCTGGCGGTGACGGCGCATGCCGATGTGCTGATGCAGCGGATGATCGCTTCGGTGGCGCACACCGGCGAGTTATTCGTGATCATTTCCTACACCGGGCGCACCCGCGAGCTGGTCGAAGTGGCGCGTATTGCTCGGGAGAACGGTGCTTCGGTACTGGGTCTGACCGCCGAAAACTCGCCGCTGGCCAAAGCCAGTACGCTGAGCCTGAACATCCCGCTGCCGGAAGACACCGACATCTATATGCCGATGACTTCACGGATCATTCAGTTGACGGTGCTGGATGTGCTGGCGACGGGGATGACGTTGCGTCGCGGGGTGGATTTCCAGCCGCATCTGCGCAAGATCAAAGAGAGCTTGAATGCGAGCCGGTATCCGGTGGGGGACGAGTTCAACTGATCCAGGATCTCGGCGACTGATCAACCGCCTTCGCGAGCAGGCTCACTCCTACAGGGGAACGCATTTCAAATGTAGGAGTGAGCCTGCTCGCGATAGGGCCAGCAGCGACACCACACAACTAAGCCGCGGCCCACGCCTGCAAGCTCAAATGCGCCTTCTCCCCCGGCGCCAGGTGCAAGCTGTCCGTGCCCCCCGCCGCCGCTTCCACACAGACAAACTCCGAGATCTCATCCCAGGTCACGCCCAACAATGGCCGTGAGCCCGGATGCCAGACCACGGTGTCGGCACTGTCCCCGGTATCGATGCACAACTCGCGCTGCCAGGCATGATCCTTGAGCTGTAATTCACCGTCGTGCTGAAACACCCGCTGACAACCACCATCGACGCGCAACTCGCCTTCCTGCTGGCAAACCTCACGGTTCAACTGGTCGTAACCCTGCGCGCCTTCAAGCCCAGACAGCGCTATCTCACTCACATCGCCAATACGCCAGTAAGCGTGCAAAGCCTGGCTCATCTGGCACGGCATGTCGTCCTGATGCTCGGTACTCAGGCGTAGTTCCATGCGTTCACCCAAGTGCGCGTGCAGGTCGACCTGCCAATCACATAGCTGCAATTGCCAGTGCAGGCGCACGCCATCTTCGGCGCTGCTGCTGTCGAGCAGTTTCCAGTCGAGCAGGCGCGCCCAGCCGTGGGATGGCCAGGCGTTTTCGCTCGGATGACGACCATACCAAGGCCAGCACACCGGCACGCCGCCACGAATGGCACCAACGTGCGGCCACTTCGCCGCACACCACAACCACGGCTTTTGCCCTCGCGGCTGAAAGTGCAGCAACTGCGCGCCCTGACGACTGAACACCGCCTGACACAGCGGATGATCGATCACCAGCACGTCGCGCATCTGATAGCGCTCCCAGGCGAACACAGGTTGTTCGCGCAGTGATTTGAAGAAGCGTTGTAGCGGATGCTCATGCATTTGCCACGGTCCTGAAAATCATGGGGGTACTCAACAATCCACATTGTTCTTGTGGCGAGGGAGCTTGCTCCCGCTGGGCTGCGAAGCGGCCCCTGAATCATTCACTACGGTGTGTCAGTTAAACCTCATCAGCAGCTCTTACGACTGCTGCGCAGCCGAGCGGGAGCAAGCTCCCTCGCCACAGAGGCATTACCTTTGATTGCATCGACCTGTGTCACAAAAAAAAGCGGACAGCCTGGGCTGTCCGCAAATATGCGCACATAGAGAGGAGCTTATCGCAGACGCGTTAGAACGTAGACTGAATTTTCAGGCCAGCGACCAAAGCGTTGTCCACCGCATCCACACCGCCCGGGTGCGTGATGTATTGCAGGTTAGGACGCACGGTCAGCCAGTTGGTAACGTGGATGCCGTAGTTGAGCTCGTAGTTGTATTCGGTTTCACGAATCGGCGAGAACACCGGATTGTCGTAGTCCGAAACACCGTTGGAAGCGTTCAGCAACTCGGCGTTTTTCTTCACGTCATCGTTGACGTGGATACGCGCCGCGCCAATGCCGATGTCATCCTTCGGACGCGCATCGAACGGGCCTTTGTAGACGAACATCACCGACTGGTAGTTGTCGATGAAGTTGGTGTCTTTGTCGTGGAACGTGGCGTTGGCGGCGATGTTCAGACCGCGAGTTGCATCACCGTTGTGACTGGTGAGTTGCTGTTGCGCGACGAACCAGTAGCCGTGTTTGCTGCTGTGGGTCTTGTAGGCGTCGCGAGTGGTCGCTGCGTCGAGACCGTTGACGTCTTCACGGACGTCGGCAGCATCAGCAGTGCTCTTGTAGTAACCGACGCGGTATTCGCCCGGCAGGCTGTTGACCTTCGGCGACCAGACCAATTCGACTGGCAGAACAGTACCGGCGGTGCCGCTGCCGCTGAGCTTGAAGCCGTTGCCGTGTTCCAGCTGCGACGGGTTCTGGTTGTACGCACCGATCTGCGCGTAGAGCTCGTCGTTGATGTTGTACTTGACGCGGATCGCGGCCTGGCTGACTGGCCAGTTGTACCAGATGTTGGTCGCCCAGTTACCCACTTGCGAACCGCAGAACGCCAGGTTCTGGAAGTCGCACGGGAAGGTGTTGAAGTCTTCGCCTTCACCGAAGTAACCCGCCTTGACGTCGAGCTTGTTGTCGAAGAACTGGTGCTGAATCCACAACTGGGTCAGACGCACCATATGGCCACGGCCGTAGACTTCTTGAGACGAACTCAAGGTGCCGGCACGCGGATCACCGACGCGATCGTTGGAGATGTTGTAACCGTTACGGTTGGTCAGCTGGATCTTGGCCTGAGTGTTGTCCCAGCCCCACAGCTTTTGCAGATCGAGTGCCACGCCCAGACCGAACTGGTCGGCGTAACGCGCAGTCTTGTCGTCGTTGTAGCCACCGTGCAGGTTGCCACCGACTTCCCCAACGTAGTCGGCCTTGATGTCGATACCCTGCTCGATCAGCTTGGTCCGCTCACCACCCCAGTCGCCGGTCATCCATTTGGAATCGGAGCTGAAGGCATCCGCGGCCATCGCGTTACCGGCCAGCACCAATGCCGCCGCAGCTGACACTTGGCAGATCAACCGGGCATTGACGTGTTTCTTTTTCATCCCTACATCCTCGTCTTTATTGTTATTAACTGTTTTTATCTAACGCGGTTTACATAAAGTGCGACGAATGACAAACCATTCACCGCGTGCTCCTTTGTGGGAGCGAGCCTGCTCGCGAATGCGGTGTATCAGGCGACATCAATGCTGGATGTCAGACCGCTTTCGCGAGCAGGCTCGCTCCCACATTTGTTTTTCAGCGGCCTTTGAATTGCGCCACGTTCGCAGACCGCGCATCGGTCTGTGGTTGGGCCGCAACGCCCAAACGCTCGCCAGTCTTGGCATCGAACAACAACACTTTCGACGGATCGAATTGCAGCGTCAGGCTCTCGCCCACCTGCGGCGCCACGTCCGGCGCCAGTCGGCAGCAGACTTTGGTGTCATTCAGATTGACGAATACCAGCGTGTCCGGACCGGTCGGCTCAGTGACTTGCACTTCAGCCTTGATGCTCGGCAGGCCGTTGCCCTCGCCGTTCGCCAGAACAATCTGCTCCGGGCGCAGGCCGAGGATCACTTCGCGATCTTCCAGACCGGCGTCCTGCATGCCCATCGGCAATTCGCAACGCGCCTGACCACTGTCGAGCAGTGCCAGCAGACGACCGTCCTTGCGTTGCAGACGCAGCGGAATGAAGTTCATTGGCGGCGAGCCGATGAAGCTCGCGACGAACAGGTTGGCCGGGTCGTTGTAGATCTCTTTCGGCGTGCCGAACTGCTGAATGATGCCGTCCTTCATCACCGCAACCTTGTCGCCCAGCGTCATCGCTTCGATCTGGTCGTGGGTCACGTAGACCGTGGTGGTCTTCAGGCGTTGGTGCATCAGTTTCATTTCGGTGCGCATCTCGACGCGCAGCTTGGCGTCGAGGTTGGACAGCGGTTCGTCGAACAGATAAATCTTCGGCCGCCGCGCCAGTGCACGGCCCATCGCCACACGCTGTTGCTGACCACCGGAGAGCTGCCCCGGCTTGCGGTTGAGCAGGTGTTCGATCTGCAGCAGCTTGGCCACGCGGGCGACTTCTTCGTCGATCGCAGCCTGTGGCATCTTGCGGATCTTCAGACCGAATTCGATGTTCTCGCGCACGCTCATGGTCGGGTACAGCGCGTAGGACTGGAACACCATGGCGATGTCGCGATCCTTCGGACTCATGCCGCTGACGTCCTGGTCGCCGATCATGATCGCGCCGCCGGTGATGGTTTCCAGACCGGCGATGCAGTTCATCAAAGTCGACTTGCCGCAGCCTGATGGGCCGACGAGGATCAGGAATTCGCCTTCCTTGATCGACAGTTCAATGTTCTTCAGGGTGTCCGGCAGGCCGGCACCGTAGGTCTTGTTGACGTTGCGAAGTTCGAGCGTAGCCATGATTACCCCTTGACTGCGCCGGCCGTCAGCCCGCGCACGAAATACTTGCCTGCGACCACATAGACCAGCAGGGTCGGCAGACCGGCGATCATCGCCGCTGCCATGTCCACGTTGTATTCCTTGGCGCCGGTGCTGGTGTTGACCAGGTTGTTCAGCGCCACGGTGATCGGTTGCGAATCGCCGCTGGAGAACACCACACCGAAGAGGAAGTCGTTCCAGATCTGGGTGAACTGCCAGATCAGGCAGACCATGATGATCGGCGTCGACATCGGCAGGATGATCCGGCGGAAGATCGTGAAGAACCCCGCGCCATCGAGGCGTGCGGCTTTCACCAGCGCATCGGGAATGCTCACGTAGTAGTTACGAAAGAACAGCGTGGTGAACGCCAGACCGTAAACCACGTGGACAAACACCAGCCCGGTGGTGGTGCTCGCCAGGCCCATTTTGCCGAGGGTGAACGAGGCCGGCAGCAGCACGGTCTGGAACGGCAGGAAGCAGCCGAACAACAATAGACCGAAGAACAACTGCGAACCACGGAAACGCCAGAACGACAGCACATAGCCGTTCAACGCACCGATGGCAGTGGAGATGATTACAGCCGGAACAGTGATCTTGATCGAGTTCCAGAAATAGCCATCAACGGTGGCCCAGGCCTTGACCCAACCAATGCCGCTGACCACGGTCGGCCAGCTCAGCAGGTTGCCGGTGCTGATGTCTTCCGGGGTCTTGAAGCTGGTCAGCAACATGACCACCAGCGGCACCAGATAAAGCAAAACGGCGAGGATCAGCACCGCATAGATCGCGATGCGACTCAGGCTGATAGCAGGTTTGGCAGCGAGACTAGTCATTGCGCTTGGTCCTCAGCTCGGAATACAGGTAAGGCACGATGATCGCGAGGATCGCGCCGAGCATCAGAATCGCACTGGCCGAGCCCATGCCCATCTGGCCGCGACTGAAGGTGAAGGAATACATGAACATCGCTGGCAGGTCGGAGGAATAACCCGGACCACCGGCGGTCATCGCCGCGACCAGGTCGAAGCTCTTGATCGCGATGTGCGCCAGAATCATTACCGCACTGAAGAACACCGGACGCAGGCTTGGCAGCACCACTTTCCAGTAGATCATCGGCATGCTTGCGCCATCGATCTGCGCGGCACGAATGATCGATTGATCGACGCCACGCAGGCCGGCGAGGAACATCGCCATGATGAAACCCGAGGCTTGCCACACAGCGGCAATCACCAGGCAATAGACCACGCGATCAGGATCGATCAGCCAGTCGAGACGGAAGCCTTCCCAACCCCAGTCACGCAACAATTTGTCCAGGCCCATGCCCGGGTTGAGCAGCCATTTCCACGCGGTACCAGTGACGATCATCGAGAGCGCCATCGGGTACAGGTAAATGGTGCGGATGAAGCCTTCGCGACGGATGCGCTGGTCGAGGAACACCGCCAGCAGCACGCCGATCACCAGCGTGATGCCGATGAACATGCCACCGAACACCGCGAGGTTTTTGCTCGCAACCCACCAGCGGTCGTTGTCGAACAACCGTGCATATTGCGCCAGACCGGCCCACTTGTAGTTGGGCAGAAACGTCGAGGTGGTGAACGACAGCACGAACGTCCACAGGATGTAGCCATAGAAGCCCACCAGCACGATGAACATGCTCGGCGCCAGCACCAGTTTGGGTAGCCAGCGCTGCAATGCATCGAACGGCGAGGCCTTGCTGAATACAGCAACAGAACTCATGGGGAAATCCACTACGAGAGAAAAGGACTACTTGGGCAACTCGTCCCCTTGTAGGAGTGAGCCCTGTGGCGAGGGGATTTATCCCCGATCGGCTGCGAAGCAGTCGCAAAACCATTGCATGCGGCATGTCTGATACTGCGCCGCTGCAACTTTCCGGGGTCGCTTCGCAACCCATCGGGGATAAATCCCCTCACCACAAAGGCTCGCTCCTACAGGAGGGGCCTGTGCTACCGATGCTTATTTAGCCGACTTGATCGCTGCACCAAGTTTCTTGGCGGTGTCGGCCGGGTCGGCTTTCGGGTCGTTGATGTAGTTGGTCACGACATCAAAGAACGCGCCCTGCACAGCCAGCGTGGTCGCCATGTTGTGCGCCATGCTCGGCTGCAGACCACCGGACTTGGCGTCCGCCAGGAAGTCCTTGGCCGCGGTTTGTGCGCAGGAGTCGAAACCGAGTTTCTCCATGTTGTTCAACATGTCGTTGCGAACCGGGATCGAGCCTTTGTTGATGCTGAAGACTTTCTGGAAGTTTTCACCCAATACGACTTTGGCGATGTCCTTCTGACCGGCCGCAGTACCAGCGTCTTTCTGCTTGAACACAGCCAGCGAGTCGATGTTGTAGGTGAACGCCTTGTCGGTGCCAGGGAAGGCTACGCACTCGTAGTCCTTGCCGGCGACTTTCTTGGCGGCGGTCCATTCGGACTTGGCCCAGTCACCCATGATCTGCATGCCGGCCTTGCCGTTGATGACTTTGGCGGCTTCCAGGTTCCAGTCCTGGCCTTTGCCGTCAGCGTCCATGTAGGTCGCGACTTTCTTCAGCTCGGTCAGGGCCTTGACCATGTCCGGACCGGTCAGTGCGCCGTTGTCCAGATCAACCAGGGCTTTCTTGTAGCCATCGACACCCATAACCGAGAGCACCACGGCTTCGAACACGGTGCTGTCCTGCCAAGGCTGACCGCCGTGGGCCAGCGGAATGAAGCCCGCCGCCTTCAGCTTGTCGCCAGCGGCGTAGAATTCTTCGAGGGTGGTCGGGTTCTTGGTGATGCCGGCTTTCTTGAAGACTTCCGGGTTGATCCACAGCCAGTTCACACGGTGAATGTTCACCGGCACGGCCACGTAATCACCGTCGTACTTCACGGTATCGGAGACTTTCTTGTCGAGCAGGCTGTCCCACTTCTCTTCTTTGGCAACGTCTTTCAGAACGTCGGTGTCGAGCAGACCGGTCGACGCCCATTCCTGAATGTCCGGGCCTTTGATCTGGGCAACGCCAGGCGGGTTACCGGCCACGGCGCGGCTTTTCAGTACGGTCATGGCAGTCGCACCGCCACCGCCGGCAACGGCGCCGTCCTTCCAGGTGAAGCCGTCTTTCTCGACTTGGGCCTTGAGCACATCAACGGCAGCTTTTTCGCCACCGGACGTCCACCAGTGCACGACTTCCACCGAACCTTTGGATTCGGCAGCGGACACACTGAGAGGCAGAATTGCGAGCGGGAACAGGGAGGCGACAGAAATGACAGTAGCGAGGCGAGAAATCGCATTCATCTGAGATGTACCTTTCTTGTTGTTATGCATTGCAAGTCTGGTGCTTGCGCTGCACAGGAGTTTAAACAGGGCTATTCCCCTCGCAGGTAACGAAGGGACGCGGGAATGTCACCGTATGGTTACACAGGAGCGCCTTGAGACAACTGCGCCAGGGCACTGGCCATGCTCGGTGACAAGGGTAGACGAGGGATCAGCACCGCTTGCCAGGCGTGATAAAGATCGGGTTTGCCCGGCCAGATATCGGCACTCGGAAGGTTTTGCGGATTGAGTTCGTGGTGCCAACTGCCGTCGCAACGGTCGATGAAATTCACCTCGCAGAATTCCCAGAACAGCCGGTACCAGGTTTCGTATTGCGCATCACCCGTGCGTTTGAGCAAGGCGCTGGCGGCGGCACTGGCTTCGGCATGGGTCCAATGCAGCCGATGGCGAACCACGGCTTTGTTGTCCCAGTCGAGGGTGTAGACGATGCCCGACAAACCATCGACGTCCCAGCCGTGACGGGAGTTTTGCTCAAAGAGTTTTTGCGCATCGGTGGCGAGCCAGCCCGGCGTCAGCATTCCCGCCTGCACCCGTGCAGCTTCGAGGTGCAGCAACAGCCGCGCCCACTCGAAACCGTGACCCGGCGTGGTGCCGTAAGGACGGAAGCCGTCAGCGGGGTTGTCGTGGTTGTATTCGCGCAGCGGCTGCCAGTCGCGGTCGAAGTGTTCGATGACCATATAGCCATTGGCGGCGGCGTGACCGTGAATCACTCGCTCGACAATGCGTTGCGCGCGCACCAGCCAGCGTGGATCTTCAGTGACATCGGCGAGGGCGAGGAACGCTTCGGTGGCGTGCATGTTGCTGTTGGCGCCGCGATAGGCTTCCTCTTCACTCCAGTCACGGTTGAAGAATTCGCGCATGGCGCCCTCTTCTTCGCTCCAGAAATACGTGTCGATGATGTCGATCGCATCATCCAGCAACGCTTGGGCACCGGGACGCTGGGCGACCACCGCAGAACTTGCCGCCAGCGCGACGAAGGCATGTAGATAGGCGTTCTTGCCGGTGTTGTCGTCGCGGTGTTCGGCGACCGCGAACCAGCCACCGTGTAACGCATCACGCAACGGCCCGCGCAGGGCGGCAATGCCGTGATCGACCAGTTCAGCGAAGCCCGGCAGGCCTTGAATATGGGCCATGGCGAAACTGTGGGTCATGCGTGCGGTGTTCATGGTTTCGGCTTGCGCGTTCGCGGGCAGACGGCCGCGTTCGTCGAGGTTGCCGAAACCTTCGGGCAATTTTGACGCCTTGGCGAAATCCAGCAGGCGCAGGCCTTCGGCGGCGAGCCATTGCTGGTGGGCAGGGGCGTTCAGCCAACTGCTGAAGCCGGGTTGGAAGAGATCCATGGGTGGCCTTTTTTGTTGTTATGACTGCGGGGAGTCTAAACAACGGGCCGGGGCGGGCTTGTAACGAAGGGGGCGGGTTTTGTCACCGATCCGTGACATTCATGGATCTAGAGTGAAATCTGTGGCGAGGGAGCTTGCTCCCGCTGTGGCGCGAAGCGGCACCCAAAAATAAGGCCTGCTGCGCAGTCCAGCGGGAGCAAGCTCCCTCGCCACAATGATGGGTGTCAATCAGCACTACGCGGCAGTTGCAGGGTCACGCGCAAGCCACCCTCACGCAAATTCTGCAACGTCACCTCACCACCATGGCTATGGGCAATGTTGCGCGCAATTCCCAAACCGAGGCCATACCCCTGCTGCTGCCCCGCCAATCTGAAGTGCGGCTCGAATACCTGCTCCAGCCGCTGCTCCGGCACCCCCGGCCCTTCATCGTCGACGTGCAGGACAAACGCGCTCTCATCGTCATCGATATGCAAGTGAGCATTTTGCCCATACTTCAGCGCGTTATCGATCAGGTTGCCAATGCAACGTTTCAGCGCCAAAGGCTTGCCCGAATAGGCCGCCAGCGCCCGACCATCCTGAGTCACGCGGCCATTGCCATTAGGCGCCAGATACGGCTCCACCAGGCAATCGAGCACATGGTTCAGATCCACCGGTTCGATGTTCTCGTGGATATCGGTGTCTTTCACGCACTGCAACGCGCCTTTGACCAGCAGCTCCAGCTCATCCAGATCGCGGCCGAACTTGGCTTGCAGCGTTTCGTCTTCCAGCAGTTCGACGCGCAAGCGCAAACGGGTGATCGGTGTGCGCAGGTCATGGGAGATCGCGCTGAATAACTGGCTGCGTTCGGTCAGGTAACGGCTGATGCGTTCGCGCATGGTGTTGAAGGCCCGGCCCACTTCAACCACTTCGCTGCCGCCGCCCTCGGCCACCGGCTCGACGTCAGCGCCCAGCGACATGTCCCGTGCAGCCCGCGCGAGACGCTTGAGCGGCCGGCTCTGCCAGTGCACCAACAGACCGATGAACAACAGCAGGAAACCGCTGGTGAGAACGATAAACCACACCTGCTGTGACGGCAGGCCTTGTTCTTCAAGGCTGGTGTAGGGCTCGGGCAGCAAGGAAGCGATGTACAGCCATTCGCCCGGCGCCATCTGGATTTGCGTGACCAGCACGGGCGGGTTTACCGGTTCCAGCGTCAGCGCGTAATGCGCCCAGGAGCGCGGCAGTTCATCAAGCTTCAGCCCGGCGTTGAAAATCCGCAGGTCCTCGGGACTGACAAATGTCACCGAAATATCGGTGTCATTGCCGAGGGTCTGGCGCAGCACTTCGTCCACGGCCTTCATCACCGCGGCCTTGCGCGGCGTGACCGGCAGCACGTCCATGCCCAACGGTTTGTCGTTGAGCGTCACCACGAACCGGGTGCCGCCCATGCTGCGCAACTGGTCGAGCACCAACGGCCGATACGCCACCGGCAGCGAGCGGAAATAGCTGACGCTGGCGGTCATCGAATGGGCGAGGCTGCGGGCGCTGGTGACCAGGCCTTCGAGCTGAGTGGCGCGCAGTTGCGAGACCCAGATCACGCTGGATAACGTCTGTGCGAACAACACCGCGAGCAAGGTCAGCAGGAGCATCCGCCCGAGCAGCGAACGCGGCACCGGCACCTTGGCCGCGAGTTTGCGCAGCGACTCAGTGACCATTGCCGGCAACCACGTTGGCTGCCAGTTGGTAGCCACTGCCGCGCACGGTACGGATCAGCCGTGGCGGTTTTTCCGTGTCGCGCAGGCGCTGGCGCAAACGGCTGACAGCCATATCGACGATGCGATCGAGCGGCATCAGATCACGGCCACGGGTGGCGTTGCCAATGGTGTCGCGGTCGAGGATTTCCTGCGGGTGATCGAGGAACAGTTTCAGCAGCGCGAAGTCGGCGCCGGACAAAATCACTTCCTCGCCGTCAGTGTGGAACAGCCGATGACTGACCATATCCAGCCGCCACTCATCGAAGGCCAGCACTTCACTGCCGTTGCGCTCCTGCCCAAATTGCGCGCGTCGCAGCAAGGCCTTGATGCGGGCTTGCAGTTCGCGGGGGCTGAAGGGTTTGCCGAGATAATCGTCGGCACCGAGTTCCAGCCCGATGACCCGGTCGGCCTCGTCGGAACTGGCGGTGAGCATGATGATCGGCACTTGCGCCTGACGCGGATGCTGGCGCACCCAGCGGCACAGGCTGAAGCCGTCTTCGTCGGGCAGCATGACATCGAGGATCACCAGATCGCTCGGCGCCTCGTTGAGTGCCTGGCGGAAACTGGCGCCATCGGCCGTGGCACGTACCTGAAACCCGGCACGGGTCAGGTAGGTTTCCAGCAACTCGCGTATTTCCTGGTCGTCATCGACCAACAATATCGACTTGTTGACTGAGCTCACTTCGAAGGCATCCTTGTTGTTGGAATTGGGGCGGATTATGCCTGATGAACCTTGGAAATTTGTTGCCTGTTCTGGCCTCATCGCTGGCAAGCCAGCTCCCACAAGGATCTGTGTCGTTCACAAAACCTGTGGGAGCTGGCTTGCCAGCGATGAAGGCGACTCGGTATCAAGCCTGTTCGAGGGCCACACCGGCGCCGACAAGCCCGGAATACGGCGCCGTCACCAGCCATACCGGAATGCCTTTGAAGTAATCACTCATGCAGCCCTTGTCAGCAAAGCTGCGGGCAAAACCGCTTTCGACGAAGAAATCGGCAAAGCGTGGAATCACGCCCCCGACGATATAAACCCCGCCGCGCCCGCCCGTGGTCAGCACGTTGTTGCCGGCCACACGCCCCAGCCAGCAACAGAACTGTTCGAGCACTTCCAGCGCAATCGGATCGCCCGCAAGGCCCGCAGCCGTGATGGCTTCCGGTGTATCAAGCTTGGGTTCGTGACCATCCACCGCACAGATCGCCCGGTAGACCCGAGGCAAGCCGCCGCCGCTCAACGCGGTTTCGGCGCTGACATGGCCGATTTCGTTGTGGATGTGCTGCCACAATTGCGTTTCACGCGGGCTGCTCAGCGGCAGATCAACGTGACCGCCCTCGCCCGGCAACGCGGCGAAACGGCCCTCGCCGAGATCGAGCAGAGTGCCGACGCCAAGGCCAGTGCCCGGGCCAATCACCACCGCCGGGCGCAACGGCTCCGGCGTGCCCTCGCAGACCACGCGAAATTCGCCCGGCTGCAAACGGGTCATGCCCAGCGCCATCGCCGAGAAGTCGTTGACCAGCAGCAGTTGCTCGACCTGCAAGGTTTTGCAAAACGCTGTGCGACTCAACCGCCAATGGTTGTTGGTGAACTTGAATTCATCGCCGCTGACGGGGCCTGCCACCGACAGGCATACCGAGCCGATTGAACCCGACGCCAGACCGAGCCCGCTCAGGTAGAGGCTGATCGCCTCTTCCGGGCTGGCATGGTCGGCCGTGGCCAGCACCTGAACCGATTCCAGTTGCTGGTTTTTCCACAACGCAAACCGCGCGTTGGTGCCTCCGATGTCACCGACCAAAGCCAGTTTCAATTAAGCGTCTCCAGGGCAGAAGTGAAGGCGCTGGCGCCCTGCTCCGCCGAGCTGAAAGCCAAACGCATGAAACCAAACAGTTCGCGACCGCTGCCGATGTTGTTGCCCAACAGGCCTTTGGCGGGTTCGCGTGCTGCAAATTCGTCGGCGTCGACCTTGAGTTCCAAAGTGCCTTTGACGCCATCGACGCGGATGATATCGCCCTCTTGCACGCGCGCCAAAGCGCCACCGACATAAGCTTCCGGGCTGACGTGGATCGCCGCCGGGATTTTCCCCGAGGCGCCGGACATGCGTCCGTCAGTCACCAGCGCGACTTTGAAGCCGCGATCCTGTAGCACGCCGAGGAACGGCGTCATCTTGTGCAGCTCGGGCATGCCGTTGGAGCGCGGGCCCTGGAAGCGCATCACCGCGACAAAATCTTTTTCCAGCAGACCGGCCTTGAACGCATCGGCCAGATCCTGCTGATCCTGGAACACCATCGCTGGTGCTTCGACGATCTGGTTTTCCAGCGCCACGGCCGACACCTTCATCACACCGCGACCGAGGTTTCCCTCCATCACGCGCAAACCGCCCTCCGCCGAGAACGCCCGCGCAACCGGGCGCAGGATGTTTTCGTCGAGGCTGTCGGTCGGGCCTTCGCGCCAGACCAGCTGGCCGTTATCGAGGAACGGCTCTTTGGTGTACTGGCTCAGGCCGTGGCCGAGCACGGTGTTGACGTCTTCGTGCAGCAAGCCTGCTTCCAGCAGTTCGCGGATCAGGAACGACATGCCGCCCGCCGCCTGGAAGTGGTTGATGTCGGCTTTGCCGTTCGGGTAGACGTGGCTCAGAGTCGGCACGACTTCGGAGAGGTCGGCCATGTCCTGCCAGGTCAGTTGAATGCCCGCGGCCATGGCGATGGCCGGCATGTGCAGGGTGTGGTTGGTCGAACCGCCAGTGGCGTGCAGTGCCACGATGGAGTTGACCAGCGATTTCTCGTCGACGATTTCGCCGATCGGCATGAAGTTGCCGTTCTGCTTGGTCAGGCGCGTCACTTGATGCGCGGCTTCGCGGGTCAGCGCCTCACGCAGCGGCGTGTTCGGGTTGACGAAAGAGGCGCCCGGCAAGTGCAGGCCCATGACTTCCATCAGCAACTGGTTAGTGTTGGCGGTGCCGTAGAAGGTGCAGGTGCCCGGACTGTGATAGGACTTCATCTCCGATTCCAGCAACTCTTCGCGGGTCGCTTTGCCTTCGGCGTATTTCTGCCGCACGTCGGCTTTTTCCTTGTTGGAAATGCCCGAGACCATCGGCCCGCCCGGGACAAAGATCGTCGGCAGATGACCGAAGCGCAGCGAGCCCATCATCAGGCCCGGGACGATCTTGTCGCAGATGCCGAGCATCAGCGCGCCGTCGAACATGTTGTGCGACAACGCCACGGCGGTGGACATGGCAATCACTTCGCGGCTCGGCAGGCTCAGCTCCATGCCCGGCTCGCCTTGAGTCACGCCATCGCACATCGCCGGAGTGCCACCGGCGAACTGGCCGACCGAACCGATTTCGCGCAGGGCGTTTTTGATTTGTTCAGGAAAGACTTCGTACGGCTGGTGCGCCGAGAGCATGTCGTTATACGAAGAAACAATGGCGATGTTCGCCGAATTCATCATCCGCAGGCTGTGCTTGTCTTCGCTGCCGCACCCGGCCACGCCGTGGGCGAAGTTGGCGCATTGCAGCTTGCCGCGCATCGGCCCGTCGGTCGCGGCGCCGCGAATCAGTGCAAGGTAAGCCTGACGCGTGGCGCGGCTGCGGGCGATAAGCCGTTCGGTGACCTCAAGAACGCGGGGATGCATGTGTAGAACTCCAGGCTAACGGATGTGGCGACCTGATTGTCTATGCTGATCAAACACCGCTGTTGTTGGAATGACAGACGGTTTTTTTGACCATTCGGACCAGTTGATTCAGGTCACTCGTTGTAGATAAAACAAAATATTGCCACTAAAAAGGCTTGTTTTCTATTTTTATGCGAATAATCTTGTAATTCCAACAACAAAACGACGGCGGCGCTGTTCCATGACTCTTCGAATCGCAATCAATGGTTTTGGCCGCATCGGCCGTAATGTCCTACGCGCACTGTATACCCAAGGCTATCGTCAGGATTTGCAGATCGTCGCCATCAACGATCTGGGCGACAGCTCGATCAACGCGCACCTGCTCAAATACGACACTGTTCATGGCACGTTCGACGCCGAAGTGGCGCACGACAACGAGAGCCTGACCGTCAACGGCGACCGCATTGCGGTCAGCGCCATTCGCAACCCGGCCGAACTGCCGTGGGCTGCGGAAAAGATTGATGTGGTATTCGAATGCACCGGTCTGTTCACCGACCGTGCCAAAGCCGCTGCGCATATTACTGCCGGCGCACGCAAAGTGATCATCTCGGCCCCGGCCAAAGGCGCCGATGCCACTGTTGTTTATGGTGTCAACCACGACATTCTGCGCCAGTCGCACCAGATCATCTCCAACGCCTCGTGCACCACCAACTGCCTGGCGCCAGTGGCGCAGGTGCTGCACCGTGAGCTGGGGATCGAAAGCGGTTTGATGACCACCATTCATGCTTACACCAACGACCAGAACCTGACGGACGTCTACCACACTGACCCGTACCGCGCGCGTTCGGCCACACAGAACATGATCCCGAGCAAGACCGGCGCCGCTGAAGCGGTAGGCCTGGTGCTGCCGGAACTGGCGGGCAAACTGACCGGCATGGCCGTGCGGGTGCCGGTGATCAACGTGTCGCTGGTGGACCTGACCGTTCAACTGAAGAAAGAAGCTACTGCCGAAGAAGTGAACGCTCTGTTGAAAGCGGCCAGTCAGCATTCGAAAATTCTGGGTTACAACACGTTGCCGCTGGTTTCCAGCGACTTCAACCACAACCCGCTGTCGTCGATCTTCGACGCCAACCACACCAAAGCCAGCGGCAAACTGCTGAAGGTACTGGCCTGGTACGACAACGAGTGGGGCTTCTCGAATCGCATGCTGGATAACTGCCTGGCGCTGTGCAACGCCGAATAATCCCCCGCCCCTGATTCCTGTGGGAGCTGGCTTGCCAGCGATGAGGTCGGCACATCCAATATGGATATCCGCTGACCCACCGCCATCGCTGGCAAGCCAGCTCCCACAAGGTCAATTATTCCAATTTGAAATCAGTACTTGACCATTCAGCTAGATGATAAGCATTATCATTCGCTCAAAATGGATCAGGTCCTCCCGTGAGTCAATCGCGCTTCAACCACGTCTTCCTCACCCAGCGCACTTCACTGCTACGTACGCTGGAACGGATGGTCAACAACCACAGCACCGCTGAAGACCTGTTGCAGGAAACCTACCTGCGCGTGACGCGGGCGCTGAGCGAGCGGGCCATCGATCATCTCGAACCCTTTGTCTTCCAGACTGCACGCAACCTGGCGCTGGATCATCTGCGTGCGCGCAAGATTCATTCGCGGACCATGGTCGATGACGTGCCGCAGGACGTCGTGCACAGCATCGCCGCCCCTGCCAGCAGCGCCGAAGACGCCGCCCACGCCGAACAATTGCTGGAGCGCTTGAACGTGAGCCTCAGTGAACTCAGCCCGCGTCAGCAGCAGATATTCATCCTCAGCCGCCTGCACGGGCACAGCTATCAGGAAATCGCCGACGAACTGAATGTGTCGCTCAGTACGGTGCAGAAAGAACTCAAGCTGATCATGTCGATCTGCATCGGTGTCGCCGAACGCTTGAATGGCGACTGAGGCTGTAGGGCTTTTCTGTAAGTATCAGGATCGACTGCACTGATCATCGGGCTTTGTTACCCTTGCCCGACTTTTACGCTTCACTTGAAAAAACAGCCGTGCACAGACACTGCCGAGGAAACACCGTGACGGACACCCACCGCTCGCCTTCGCCGGCATCGGCGCAGGACGCTGCAAACGCAATGGACCAGGCACTCGACTGGCTCATCGTGCTCGGCAGCCCGGACGAGGAGCAGACCCGGCAATTCCATGCCTGGCTGGCGGCTGATCCGTTGAACGCCCAGGCTTTCGCCAAGGCGCAGGCGATCTGGGAAGGTCCGCAAATCGCCCAGTGTGCGCAGAAGCTGGCGACGGCACCTGCGAAAGTCACCGTGCTCAAACGTCTGCGGCCACACTGGAAACCGCTGGCCACCGCCGCCGTGCTGATTCTCGGTCTGTTCAGTTTCAGCAACCTGCCGATGCGCATTCAGGCCGATCACCTGACCGTGGTCGGCGAGCGGCAGCGCCTGCAACTGGAGGACGGCTCGAAAGTCCTGCTCAATACCAATTCGGCCTTCTCCAGCACCATCAACGAGCAACAGCGCGTCGCACGGCTGTATCAGGGCGAAGCGTTTTTCGAGGTTGCGGCCAATCGCAATCAGCCGCTGGAAATCGATGCCGGCCCGGTCAGGGCCAGCGTGCGCGACACCGCGTTCGCCGTGCGCTATCTGGACGGCGTGGCGCAGGTCAACGTGCAGCGCGGCGATGTCGATTTGCGCGCCACCCATAACGATGCGCGGGTGCGCTTGAGTGCTGGCGAAAGCATCCGCATCGGCCCGAACGGTTTCGACCGCCCGGCCAAACTCGACGCGAACACTGACCTTGCCTGGGTGCAGGGCCGACTGGTGTTCGAAAACTGCCCGTTGAATCAAGTCCTGGCCGAACTGCGCCGCTACTACCCGGGCTGGATTATCAACACCAACGAGCAGTTGGCCGATGTCGCCGTGACCGGCAATTACCGCCTCGATCAACCGCTCGACGTGGTGCGCTCCCTCGCCCACATCACCTCGGCGCGCCTGCAGGAATTCCCCGCGCTGGTGATCTTGAACTAAATGAGAATTATTTTTACTCGATAGCCGATTGCCGTTCGTCTCGTTATAGCCAATGCAATTGATTCGCATCCTCGGACGCGGATCAGCACCTATAAAGATTCGTGCGACACGGAGCGCTATCGATGTCCTCACGCCTTACCCGCCAGACTTCTTCCCCATCCCGCGTATTGTCGCTGCTGACCGCTGCCATCCTGATGGCCGGTACCGCACCGCTGATGGCTGCCACCGAGCAACCGGCGCGCAACATGGGCGATTACTCGTTCTCGATTGGCCAGCAACCGCTGGTGTCGGCCCTCAATGCCTTCACCTCCGTAACGGGCTGGCAGGTCGGTTTGCCGGCGGAGCTGGGTCAGGGCGTATCGTCGCCGGGCGTGCGCGGTTCGCTGTCACCGGAAAAAGCCCTCGAGCGCCTGTTGGTGGGGACCAACCTGAGCTTCCGCAAGCTGAGCGACAACAACGTCGTGCTGGAAAAACGCAGCACCGGCGGCGCCCTCAATCTGGATCAGGTGACCATCAGCGCCACTCGCCAGGAACAGTCGGTGAACAGCGTGCCGAGCACCGTAACCGTGCACACCCGCGACGAACTGGACCGCAACAACGTCAACACCATCAAGGATCTGGTGCGCTATGAGCCGGGCGTTTCCGTCGGCGGCGCCGGCACACGCGGCGGCATCAGCGGTTACAACATCCGTGGCATCGACGGCGACCGCATCCTCACGCAGGTGGACGGCGTCGAAATACCGGACGGTTTCTTCAACGGTCCCTACGCCAAGACCCAGCGCAATTACGTCGATCCGGAAATCGTCAAACGCGTGGAAATCCTCCGTGGCCCGGCCTCGGTGCTGTACGGCAGCAACGCCATCGGTGGCGCTGTCAGCTATTACACTCTCGATGCCGACGACATCATCAAACCCGGCAAAGACCTCGGCGCCCGCCTGAAAACCGGTTACAGCTCGGCCGATGACAGCTGGCTGAAGTCCGCCACCGTGGCCGGCCGCGCCGAGCAGTTCGACGGCTTGCTGCACTACAGCCAGCGCGACGGTCACGAAACCGACTCCTACGGCAGCAACAACGGCACTGGCCTTGAACGCACCGCCGCCAACCCGGAAGACGTCAGGGCGACCAACGTACTGGCCAAGATCGGCTGGAACTACAACGAAGATTCGCGCCTGGGCCTGACCTACGAAAAGTACAAGGATGATCGCGACACCGATCAGAAAAGCGCCTACGGCGGCCCGTTCTTCAATGGCGCGCCGACCATTCCGGACAGCATGTTGCCCGGTGGCATGTACCAATGGCGCACCGGTAACGACACCATCACCCGTGAGCGTTTCGGCATCGAGCACCGCTTCGCCCTCGACAGTTTGCTGGTCGACAACGTGAAGTGGAGCCTCAACCACCAGATCGCCAAGACCGACCAGAGCACCGAAGAGTTTTACTACCCGATGACCCGTAAAGTGCTGCGCACCCGCGACACGATTTACGAGGAAAAACAGTGGGTGTTCGATGCGCAACTGGACAAGGCGTTTGCCATCGGTGAAACCGATCACGTGCTCACCTACGGCACCACCATCAAGCAACAGAAAGTCACCGGCTCGCGCAGCGGCGACGGCACGTGCCTGGCGGTCGGTCGTGGCTGCACCGCGATTGGCGCGACCAGTGCGGCAGACGTGTTGAAAAAGGCCACCGACTTCCCGGACCCGACCATCAACACCTATAGCGTCTTCGCTCAGGATCAGATCACTTGGAACGACTGGACCTTCCTGCCGGGCCTGCGCTACGACTACACCCAGCTCAAGCCGCACATCACTCAGGAGTTCCTCAACACCGTGGCGGCGGATGGCCAGGGCACGGTCAGCGACAAGAACAAGACCTGGCATAAAGTCTCGCCGAAATTCGGTCTGACCTACGCCCTGACCGAGAACTACACCTGGTACGGTCAGTACGCCGAAGGCTTCCGCACACCGACCGCGAAAGCGCTGTACGGCCGCTTCGAGAACAGCACCACCGGCTACAGCGTGACGCCGAACCCGGACCTGGATCCGGAAAAGAGCAAAAGCTATGAAACCGGCCTGCGCGGCAACTTCGAGCAAGGTTCGTTCGACGTAGCGGTGTTCTATAACAAGTACCGCGATTTCATCAACGAAGACGCCGTGACCCCGGGCCGCAACGAACTGACCTTCCAGTCGGCCAACATCAAGCACGCCACCATCAAGGGTGCCGAAGTCAAAGGCCGTCTGAATCTGGATACGTTTGGCGCCCCACAAGGTCTCTACACCCAGGGTTCGATTGCCTACGCCTACGGTCGCAACAACGACAACGGCGAGCCACTCAACAGCGTCAATCCGCTGACCGGCGTGTTCGGCCTGGGTTACGACCAGGACAACTACGGTGGCCTGCTGAGCTGGACCGTGGTGAAGAAAAAGGATCGTGTCGACGACAGCAACTTCAAGTCGCCGGACGGCGTCAGCAGCCAGTTCAAGACGCCGGGCTTCGGCATTCTTGATCTGGCCGGGTTCTATAAAGTCACCGACGACGTCACCGTCAGCGGCGGCATTTACAACCTGACCGACAAGAAATACTGGCTGTGGGATGACGTGCGCGGTTACGACAGCGTCGGCGAAGCCTCGGTCACGCAACCGGCCAACCTAGATCGCCTGACACAACCGGGCCGCAACTTCGCGATCAATCTGATCTGGGACATCTGATCCCGTCGACCTCACTGCGCGTGTTCAGCCACCGCGCAGTGAGGTTTTTTTACGCTCACGCGTCTTCTTGTTCGTCTCGTTATCAAGCGCCTCTTTTATCAAGGACACCTCATGACCACTTCGGAAAAAGCCCTGCGTTCACAACGCCTGAACCAGATCACCCACGAGCCGCACAGCAAACTCGACGCCCTGGTCAAAGCTCACGCGCCGTTCGAGACCCGCGCCAACTTCGCCCGTTTCGTCGTGGCGCAATACCTGTTCCAGTCGGAACTGGTCGACCTGTACAACGATGCCGAACTGACGGCGATCGTCCCTGACCTGCCGGCGCGCTGCCGCGCTGAAGCGGCCAAGGCTGACCTGGCGGATCTGCACGCCGAAGTCCCGGCGCCGGTGGCCGGTGCGGTGAAGAACCCGAGCAAGGCCCGGGCATTGGGCTGGATCTTCGTCTCCGAAGGTTCGAAGCTGGGTGCGGCGTTCCTGATCAAACGCGCCGTGGCGCTGGAGCTGAGCGAAACCTTTGGCGCCCGTCATTTGGGTGAGCCGGAAGGTGGCCGCGCCGAAGGCTGGAAACGCTTCGTCAAAACCCTCGACGCGCTGGAGTTCAGTGCCGAGGAAGAAGCCGAAGTGGAGCAAGGCGCGATTGACGCGTTCAACCGCTTCACGGTGTTGCTGGAACAGGCGTACGCCACCGAAGCCGAACCTGCCTGATCCCGGCACAACACAAAACCCTGTGGGAGCTGGCTTGCCAGCGATGGCGGCGCGTCAAACAACATCTATGTCGACTGACCGGACGCTATCGCTGGCAAGCCAGCTCCCACAGGGATCTCCACAAGTCTGTAAGATCCCCATCTCGCCTCACTGCAATTCCGAGCCCATGCCGCAACCCGCCTCCTCAAAACTCGCCCGCCTGCTGTTCGGCCTGCTTGCATACGTCAGCCTCGGCATTGGCCTGATCGCCATTGTCGTGCCCGGCCTGCCGACCACCGAGTTCATCCTTCTCGCCGCCTGGGCCGCGACCCGCAGTTCGCCGCGCCTGAGTGCCTGGCTGGAAAACCATCGCTTGTTCGGGCCGATCCTCAGTAACTGGCGCAACGGCAAGATCATCGCGCGCAAGGCCAAGGTGAGCGCCACGGTGAGTATGCTGCTGTGCGCGACGCTGATGCTGGTGATGCTCGATCACGGCTGGCCGGTGTATCTGGCGATTGCCGGGATGAGCATGGGCAACCTGTGGATCTGGTCGCGACCGGAAAGCATTTCCCTCTGAATCGATGGAGCCCTCTGTGGCGAGGGAGCTTGCTCCCGCTGGAGTGCGAAGCGCTCCCCTGCATTCGTTCTGATTCACCGCGTTTACTGGTTTTGCGACGGCTTCGCCGCCGAGCGGGAGCAAGCTCCCTCGCCACAAAAGCCTTACTTCTGCAGAAATGGCCGTGTTCATCCCAATGAAACTTCCCTGTAATTAATCGCCTTTTCAGCACAATTTCCTGCGCAAACGTTTAGCGCTGACCGTTCGTCGGCATCCCGCTCATGCGCCCTCGCCTCACGCCGATGAGCATTGCATGGCGCTGAATGGATTTGGCGAACCGGGTAACTCCAAACCCCGTGGCCACCGGTTTATTCATTCACGAGATCGCCCCATGTTCGACTCTCTTTCCATTCGCCTGAAAATCGTTCTGCTCTCCGGTCTGTGCCTGCTCGGCGTGGTTGCGCTGATCGTCGGCATGAACATTTACCAGACCAACCAGAACGACGAACTGGTCAGCAACTCCAGCAGCCAGATGCTCACCACCAGTGTGCAGAACCTGCTGCAGGCCAAAGCCGCCGAACAGGCGGTGCGAGTGCAGAAGACTTTTGGCGAGAGCCTGACGGTGATCACCGCGCTGGCTGACCAGATCAAGGACATGCGGGTGATGGCGGCCAAGCGTTCGCTGGAGGCCGGCGCCCTGCGCGAAGAGTTGAACCTGAGCCTGAAAACCGCCTTCGAGCGCAACGACAAAGTGCTCGGCATCTGGCTCGCCTTCGAACCCAATGGTCTTGACGGCAAGGACAGCGAGTTCGTCAACGACGCCGCACGCCAGTCCAACGAAGCCGGGCGCTTCGCCACGTACTGGAGCCGTGCCGCCGGCTCGGCGCTGAACACGATCATGGTCGAAGAAGACATGACCAAGACCACCCTCAGCCTCAGCGGTACGCCTTACAACAGTTGGTACACCTGCCCTCGCGACAACAAGCGCACCTGCTTGCTCGATCCGTATGCCGACACCGTCGGCACCAAGGAAATGCTCATGACGACCATTTCCGTGCCCTTGATCGTCGACGGCAAAGCCATCGGCGTGGTCGGTGTCGACATTGCCCTCGATGCCCTGCAAGCGGCGGCGGTGGACTCGCAGCGCAACCTGTTCAACAACGCCGGGCACATGCTCATCGTTTCCGGCAGCGGCGTGCTGGCTGCCGACAGTTCCGACGCCGCCAAAGTCGGCAAGAAAATCAGCGACACCCTCGCGGCCGATGGCAAGGATGTGCTGCAACTGCTCAGCACTGGCACGCCGAAGATTCTCGAACAGGGCGATCTGATCCGGGCGGTGTATCCGGTCGATCCGATTGGCAATTCACGTGCCTGGGGCGTGGTCATCGATCTGCCGAAACAGGTGCTGCTGGCTGACTCGGTCAAGCTGCAAGCGGTGCTCGACGATGCTCAGGAAACCGGCGTGATCACTGCATTGGCAGTGGCTGTGGTTGCCGGTCTGATTGGCTTGCTGCTGATCTGGCTGACCGCTTCCGGCGTCACCCGACCGATCAACAGCGTCGCCGAGATGCTGAAGAACATCGCCAGCGGTGAAGGCGATCTGACCCAACGTTTGAACTACGGCAAGCAAGATGAACTGGGCGAACTGGTGAACTGGTTCAACCGCTTCCTCGACAAGCTGCAACCGACCATCGCGCAGATCAAACAGAGCATCACCGAAGCACGCGGCACCGCCGATCAGTCTTCGGAAATTGCCCGTCAGACCAGCGAAGGCATGCAAGTGCAGTTCCGCGAGATCGACCAGGTCGCCACCGCGTCCAACGAAATGAGCGCCACCGCCCACGACGTCGCCAACAGCGCCTCGAGCGCCGCCAACGCAGCGAAAGGTGCCGACCAATCGGCCAAGGACGGTATGTCGATCATTGAGCGCAGCACCCGCGACATCAATCAATTGGCCGAGGAAGTCAGCAAAGCCGTGACCGAAGTCGAAGCGCTGGCGGTCAACAGCGAGCAGATCGGTTCGGTGCTGGAGGTGATCCGCAGCATCGCCGAACAGACCAACCTGCTGGCGCTCAACGCGGCCATCGAAGCGGCGCGTGCCGGTGAGAGCGGTCGCGGTTTCGCCGTGGTTGCCGACGAAGTGCGCAACCTGGCCAAGCGCACGCAGGATTCGGTGGAGGAAATCCGCGTGGTCATCGAGCGCATTCAGACCGGTACCCGTGGCGTGGTCGCGACCATGCATTCGAGCCAGACTCAGGCCCACAACAACGCCGGACAGATCCGTCAGGCCGTGGACGCACTGGGCAAGATCAGCGACGCGGTGACCGTGATCAGCGACATGAACCTGCAAATCGCCAGCGCCGCCGAGCAGCAGAGCGCAGTGGCCGAAGAGGTCAATCGCAACGTTTCGGCGATTCGTACCGTGACTGAAACCCTGACTGAACAGGCGACCGAATCGGCAGCGATCAGCAGCCAGCTCAATGCCCTGGCCAGTCAGCAGATGAAGCTCATGGACCAGTTCCGCGTGTAACCAGCGACCGAAAAATCACCACAAATCACTGTGGGAGCTGGCTTGCCAGCGATGGCGGCAGATCAGTCGATAGATTGTTGACTGACACACCGCTATCGCTGGCAAGCCAGCTCCCACAGGGTCAAGTGGCAACTCTGGAATCGGGGGTTTCATCTAACCCATCGATTTTTTGCACTATCATCGCCCTCTCGTTCCGGAGGGCTTTCGATGACTGATCTGCTCACGTCCATTCAAGCCGCACTCGGCTTGCCGCACACGTCGATTCCGTTCACCGCCAGCGGCGCCCTGCCCTCGGCGTTTGCCGTCACCGATCTGGCCTGCTCCAGCATCGCGGCTGCCGGGCAAGCCATCAGCGAACTGTTGCATCAGCACACCGGTCACCTGCCCGAAGTTGAAGTCGATCGACGTCTGGCTTCGTTCTGGTTCGCCACCTCGATCCGCCCGCTCGGCTGGCAAGTGCCGCCGCTGTGGGATCCGGTTGCCGGCGACTACGCGACGCAGGACGGCTGGATCCGTCTGCACACCAACGCCCCGCATCACCGCGCTGCCGCCGAAAGCGTACTCGGCGTCTGTGCCGACCGCGCGGCGATGGCAGCCAAAGTTGCGCAATGGGCCAGCAAGGATCTCGAGCAAGCGGTGGTCGAGGCCAAGGGCTGTGCCGCCGAGATGCGCAGTTGGGGGCAGTGGCAACAACATCCGCAGGGGTTGGCGGTGAATGCCGAGCCACTGGTGCAGTTCACGCATGAGCAGGACGAAAACTCCAAAACCTGGCAAGGCTCGGTGGCGCAACCGCTGGCGGCAATCAAGGTACTCGATCTGACCCGCGTGCTCGCCGGCCCGACCGCCAGCCGCTTTCTTGCCGGCCTCGGCGCCAATGTGTTGCGCATCGATCCGCCGACCTGGAACGAACCGGGTGTGGTCCCGGAAGTCACCCTCGGCAAACGTTGTGCGCGACTGGATCTGCACGATCCGGCTGATCGCAGCGTGTTCGAACATCTACTCAAAGACGCTGACATTCTGCTCCACGGCTACCGTGCCGATGCCCTGGAGCAGCTCGGTTTCGGTGCCGAGCGCCGTCGGCAACTGGCGCCGGGGCTGATCGATGTCTGTCTCAACGCCTACGGCTGGAGCGGCCCGTGGCAGAACCGTCGCGGCTTCGACAGCCTGGTGCAGATGAGCAGCGGCATCGCCGACGCCGGGCAGCGCTGGAGGCAGGCGGACAAACCGACGCCGCTGCCGGTGCAGGCGCTGGATCATGCGACCGGGTATTTGATGGCAGCGAGTGCGATCACGTTGCTGACCGAGCGTTTGCGCAGTGGACGCGGCGGTTCGGCGCGGTTGTCGCTGGCGCGTACGGCGAAGCTGTTGATTGAGCATGGGCCGGGGACTGATGAGGCGTTGCGGGCCGAGGATGAGCGGGATCAGGATTCACTTCTGGAGCAAACCCCGTGGGGCCCGGCGCACCGGTTGCAAGCGCCGCTGACGATCAGCGGGACGCCGGTGCAATGGGCGTTACCGGCCACAGAGTTGGGTTCACACCGACCACAGTGGTAGTGACTGCTCGGGCCCCATCGCTGGCAAGCCAGCTCCCACAGTGTCCGTGTCGCCCTCGTAATCTGTGAGCGCCCGGAAACCTGTGGGAGCTGGCTTGCCAGCGATGAGGCCGGTATTGCCGGCACACACTTCGGATCAGTCAGCCCGGCTCAATGACGTCCACAACAGCTGCGCCGCATACCCTCGATAAGGCCGCCAGGCCTCTGCACGAACGGCCAGTTCCCGCGCTGTCGGCCGCTGCCCTTCCAGCACTTCCAGCGCCCGCAACAACCCGACATCGCCATGGGGAAACCCATCCATATCGCGCAACTGCCGCAGCGCAATGTACTGCGCCGTCCAATCACCAATGCCGTGCAGCGCCAACAATCGCACCACCCCGCCCTGGCGATTCGGCTCAAATAACGACGGATCCTCCAGCAACGCCTGCGCCACGCCCGACAGTGTGCGCCCACGACTTTTCGGCATGCCCAACGCCGCTAGATCCGCCGCCGCCAAAACATCTGCCTGAGGAAAAACGTGGGTCAAACCGGGAGTTGTTGAACGCAGCGGCGCGCCATACTGCGCAACCAGTTTCCCCGCCAGCCGAATCGCCGCCACCACGGTAATCTGCTGCCCGAGCACCGCGCGAAACGCCAGTTCCAGACCGTCCCATGCGCCGGGAATCCGCAACCCCGGGCGCTCGGCGAGCAATCGTGCCAGCAATGGATCTTGCGCCAGATGCCGTTGCATCAGCGGCAAATCAGCATCCAGATCAAACATCCGCCGCAACCGCGCAACGATCTCCGGCAGTGCCGTTGGATCTGGAAAATCCAGCGTCACCTCCAGCGCATCAGCGGTGCCGGGGCCGACCGAAACCGTACCGTGAACGCCGTGCAAACCGATGCTGCGCGAGTACACATCGTCGACCACGGTCTCCATCCCGACCACCGCCCGCGCCGCGAGAAACCCCAACATTGCCTGCCAGTCATAGGGTGGCTGGTACTCAAGCGACAACCTCACAATGACAACACCCCGCTGTACAAACCATACGCCGCCAGCCCGGCGCCAATGATCACGCAGGTAAAAATGCCTTTCTCGACCGTGGTGAACAGCGTCTCGCCCTGCTCATGTTTGGCCTTGGCAAACAGAATCACTCCCGGCGCATACAGCAGCGCCGACAACAGCAAATACTTGACCCCGCCGGCATACAACAACCACACCGCATAACACAGGGCGATGCCGCCGATCAGCAGATCCTTGGTGCGTTCGGCCGAGGCGTGTTCGTAGGTTTCACCGCGCCCGCTCAACAGCACTGCGTACGCCGCCGACCACAGATACGGCACCAGAATCATCGACGAGGCCAGATAAATCAGGCTGGTGTATGTACCGGCCGAGAACAGCGTGATCAGCAGGAAGATCTGGATCATCACGTTGGTCAGCCACAGCGCATTGACCGGCACATGGTTGGCGTTTTCCTTTTTCAGGAACGCCGGCATGGTCTTGTCCTTCGCCGTGGCGAAGAGAATTTCCGCGCAGAGCAACGCCCACGACAACAATGCGCCGAGCAAGGAAATGGCCAGGCCGATGCTGATCAGCAACGCGCCCCACGGCCCGACAATATGCTCCAGCACCGCCGCCAGCGACGGGTTCTGCAGGGTGGCCAGTTCCGGCTGGCTCATGATCCCCAGCGACAGCACATTGACCAGCACCAGCAACGCCAGCACACCGATAAAACCGATCACAGTGGCGCGGCCAACGTCGCTGCGTTTCTCCGCCCGCGCCGAGTACACGCTGGCGCCTTCGATGCCGATGAACACAAACACGGTGACCAGCATCATATTGCGCACCTGATCCATCACCCCGCCGAAACTCGGGTTGCTGTGACCCCAGATGTCGCGGGTGAAGATGTCAGCCTTGAACGCCACGGCGGCGATGACGATGAACATGATCAACGGCACGATCTTCGCCACCGTGGTCACTTGATTGATGAACGCTGCCTCCTTGATCCCGCGCATCACCAGAAAATGCACGGCCCACAGCAGCACCGAAGCGCAACCGATGGCGATCGGCGTATTGCCTTGGCCGAACACCGGAAAAAAGTAGCCAAGGGTGCTGAACAACAGAACGAAATAGCCGACGTTGCCCAGCCACGCGCTGATCCAGTAACCCCACGCCGACGAAAATCCCATGTAGTCGCCGAACCCGGCCTTGGCGTAGGCGTAGACACCTGAGTCCAGCTCCGGCTTGCGGTTGGCCAAAGTCTGAAAAACGAACGCCAGCGTCAACATGCCGATGGCGGTAATGCCCCAACCGATCAGAATCGCCCCGGCATCGGCCCGTGCCGCCATGTTCTGCGGCAACGAGAAAATCCCCCCGCCAATCATCGACCCCACCACCAGAGCGATCAATGCGCCTAATCGCAGCTTTTGCGTCGTTTGCGACATTCGAGTCTCCCTTTAAATACATGGTGAGTTGTTATTTGTAACAACTATTAACTAAACGGATAAAGCCTGACGACGTTTATCAGGTAACACCGAAAAACGCTCATTTATATATAGCCGATGACGCTAACGCCTAGCACGTTAAGAAAGTTTTGTGCGCTGATCCTAATAAATCAATTCTGTACTGAAAACAGATGCGGAAAATTTGCCAAAACCTGAAAAAGAACTAGCGTGATAATTCGAAAGTAATAATAGCCATTCCCAAAAACCTGCAACAAACCCTTCTATAACGGGCCTTGCAGACAATAGCTTTATGCCCGCATCCGAGACCTAAGTCATTCATTAACAATGGAATGTGCCTATGCACTGATCTATGTCAGTTGGTCGAACAGTCAACAGTCCTACGCTGTGAACTCTTCTCTCCTGCAATGGAGTCATGCAATGTCTGAAGCTCCCGGAAAACTACGACTAGGTGCACTGGTTGCATTGGTAGTCGGTTCAATGATCGGTGGCGGGATATTCTCTTTGCCACAAAACATGGCCGCCAGCGCCGATGTCGGTGCGGTGTTGATCGGCTGGGCCATCACCGCCGTCGGCATGCTCACCCTCGCTTTTGTCTTCCAGACCCTTGCCAACCGCAAGCCTGACCTCGACGGCGGTGTCTACGCCTACGCCAAGGCCGGTTTCGGCGATTACATGGGTTTCTCGTCCGCCTGGGGTTACTGGATCAGTGCCTGGCTGGGCAACGTCGGTTACTTCGTTCTGCTGTTCAGTACCCTCGGCTACTTCTTCCCGGTTTTCGGTGAAGGCAACACCGTTGCCGCCGTGATTGGCGCCTCTGTGCTGCTGTGGGCCGTGCACTTTCTGGTGCTGCGCGGGATCAAGGAAGCGGCGTTCATCAACCTGGTGACCACAGTTGCCAAAGTCGTGCCGTTGCTGCTGTTCGTGTTGATCGCGATTTTCGCTTTCAAACTGGACATCTTCACCGCCGACATCTGGGGCGTGAAAAACCCCGATCTGGGCAGTGTGATGAACCAGGTGCGCAACATGATGCTGGTCACCGTGTGGGTGTTCATCGGCATCGAGGGCGCGAGCATTTTCTCGGCCCGCGCCGAGAAACGTTCGGACGTCGGCAAGGCCACCGTGATCGGTTTCATCACCGTGCTGCTGTTTCTGGTGCTGGTGAACGTGCTGTCGCTGGGCATCATGACTCAGCCTGAGCTGGCGAAACTGCAGAACCCGTCGATGGCCGCCGTGCTTGAGCATGTGGTCGGTCATTGGGGCGCGGTGCTGATCAGCGTCGGTCTGATCATCTCGCTGCTGGGCGCGTTGCTGTCGTGGGTGCTGTTGTGTGCGGAGATCATGTTCGCCGCCGCCAAAGACCACACCATGCCGGAGTTCCTGCGCAAGGAAAACGCCAACCACGTACCGGTCAATGCCCTGTGGCTGACCAACGCGATGGTGCAGATTTTCCTGATCATCACCCTGTTCTCGGCGAGCACTTACCTGTCGCTGATCTACCTCGCCACCTCGATGATTCTGGTGCCGTACCTGTGGTCGGCGGCGTATGCCCTGCTGCTGGCGGTACGTGGCGAAACCTACGAAGGCTTCGCGGCCGAGCGGCGCAAGGATCTGATCATCGGCGGCATCGCCCTGATCTATGCGGTCTGGCTGCTCTACGCCGGCGGCGTCAAGTACCTGCTGCTCTCGGCCCTGCTCTATGCACCCGGCGCGATCCTGTTCGCCAAGGCCAAGCTGGAACTCAAACAAGCGGTTTTCACCAACGTCGAGAAGCTGATTTTCGCCGCGGTGGTCGTCGGTGCCCTGGTGGCAGCCTACGGTCTCTACGACGGCTTCCTGACTCTGTAATTGCCAACAGTTTTATCTCTGGAGGATCACTGCAATGACCACGGAAAAAGTTAAGTACGGCGTCCATTCCGAAGCCGGCAAACTGCGCAAAGTCATGGTTTGCTCCCCAGGTCTGGCCCACCAGCGGCTGACCCCGAACAACTGCGATGAACTGCTGTTCGATGACGTGCTCTGGGTTGCCCAGGCCAAACGCGACCACTTCGACTTCGTCACCAAGATGCGTGAACGCGGGATCGACGTGCTGGAAATGCACAATCTGCTGACCGACATCGTCGCCATCCCTGAGGCGCTGGACTGGATTCTTGAGCGCAAGGTCACCGCCGATTCGGTGGGCCTGGGCCTGATCAGCGAAGTGAAGTCCTGGCTGAAAAGTCTGGAGCCGCGACACATCGCCGAATTCCTGATTGGCGGTGTGTCCGCCGATGATCTGCCGGACAGCTTCGGTGGCAAGACCATTCAGATGTTCCGCGACTTCCTCGGCCACTCCAGCTTCATTCTGCCGCCGCTGCCGAACACCCAGTTCACCCGCGACACCACGTGCTGGATCTACGGTGGCGTGACGCTGAACCCGATGTACTGGCCGGCGCGCCGTCAGGAAACCCTGTTGGCGACTGCCATCTACAAATTCCACCCACAATTCACCAACGCCGATTTCGAAATCTGGTACGGCGACCCGGACAAGGATCACGGCAGCTCCACCCTGGAAGGCGGCGACGTCATGCCGATCGGCAACGGCGTGGTGTTGATCGGTATGGGCGAGCGCTCATCCCGTCAGGCCATAGGCCAACTGGCGCTGAACCTGTTCAAGAACAAAGCCGTGGAAAAAGTCATCGTCGCCGGCCTGCCGAAATCCCGCGCCGCGATGCACCTGGACACCGTGTTCAGCTTCTGCGACCGCGACCTCGTGACGATTTTCCCTGAGGTGGTCAATCAGATCGTTGCGTTCACCCTGCGCCCTGACGAAAGCAAACAGGGCGGCATCGACATCCGCCGCGAAGAATCGAGCTTCCTCGACACCGTCGCCAAAGCCCTCAACCTGCCGAAGCTGCGCGTGGTGGAAACCGGCGGCAACAGCTTCGCCGCCGAACGCGAGCAATGGGACGACGGCAACAACGTGGTGGCCGTGGAACCGGGCGTGGTCATCGGCTACGACCGCAACACCTACACCAACACCCTGCTGCGCAAGGCGGGCGTGGAGGTCATCACCATCAGCGCCGGCGAACTCGGCCGAGGCCGTGGCGGTGGCCACTGCATGACCTGCCCGATCGTGCGCGACCCAATCGATTACTAAACCTCTGAGCCCTGATCGCACTTATCCAGTGCGGTCAGGGGGATAACCGACACCGAAGGAGATCCATCATGGCTTTTAACATGCGCAACCGCAGCTTGCTGAGCTTGATGCACCACACCACTCGCGAGCTCAACTACCTGATCGACCTTTCCCGCGACCTCAAGCGCGCCAAGTACACCGGCACCGAGCGTCCACACCTGCAAGGCAAGAACATCGCGCTGATCTTTGAAAAAACTTCGACCCGCACCCGTTGCGCCTTCGAAGTCGCCGCCCATGATCAGGGTGCTCACGTCACCTACATTGACCCTGTTTCGTCGCAGATCGGCCACAAAGAAAGCATGAAAGACACCGCCCGCGTACTGGGCCGGATGTTTGACGCCATCGAGTACCGTGGCTTCGAACAGGAAATCGTCGAAGAGCTGGCCAAGTTCGCCGGTGTGCCGGTGTTCAACGGTTTGACCGCTGAATTCCACCCGACGCAAATGATTGCCGACGTGCTGACCATGCGCGAACACAGCGACAAGCCGATGCATGACATCAGCTACGCCTACCTCGGTGACGCCCGTTACAACATGGGTAATTCGCTGCTGATGATCGGCGCCAAACTGGGCATGGACGTGCGCATTGCTGCACCGAAAGCGCTGTGGCCACACGCTGATTTCATCGCCCAGTGCAAAGAATTCGCCGAAGAAAGCGGCGCGCGCATCACCCTCACCGAAGACCCGAAAGAAGCGGTCAAAGGTGTCGACTTCATCCATACCGACATCTGGGTGTCGATGGGTGAGCCGGTGGAAGCGTGGGACGAGCGCATCGAGCAACTGCTGCCGTACCAGGTGAATACCAAGATGATGAAAGCCTCCGGCAACCCACGGGTGAAATTCATGCACTGCCTGCCAGCGTTCCACAACAGTGAAACCAAGGTCGGCAAAGACATCGCCGCGCGCTATCCGCACCTGGCCAACGGCGTCGAAGTGACGGAAGAGGTCTTCGAATCCCCGGCCAACATTGCCTTCGAGCAAGCGGAAAACCGCATGCACACCATCAAGGCCATTCTGGTGTCGGCGTTGGCGGATATCTAAAAAGCTCGCCCGCTCCCCCTGACGAGACACGGTCAATGTGGGAGCTGGCTTGCCAGCGATAGCGGTGTGTCAGCCAACAGAAATGCTGACTGATACACCACCATCGCGGGCAAGCCCGGCTCCCACAGGAATCGCACCGAGCCGTAAACCATCACCTGTAGGAGCTGCCGAAGGTTGCGATCTTTTGATCTTGTTTTTGAGGATCAGGATCAAAAGATCGCAGCCTTCGGCAGCTCCTACATGAAGAAGGACATGCACCATGCGTATCGTCGTAGCGCTGGGCGGTAACGCCCTGCTCCGCCGTGGTGAGCCGATGACCGCTGACAATCAGCGCGCCAACATCCGCATCGCCACCGAGCAAATCGCCAAGATCCATCCCGGCAACCAACTGGTCATCGCCCACGGCAATGGCCCGCAAGTCGGTCTGCTGTCGCTGCAAGCGGCGGCCTACACTTCCGTCTCCCCTTACCCGCTGGACGTGCTCGGTGCCGAAACCGAAGGCATGATCGGCTACATCATCGAACAGGAACTGGGCAACCTGCTGGACTTCGAAGTGCCGTTCGCCACCCTGCTCACCCAGGTTGAAGTCGACGCCAACGACCCGGCGTTCAAGAATCCGACCAAGCCGATCGGCCCGGTCTACGACAAGGCCGAAGCAGAAAAACTCGCTGCCGAAAAAGGCTGGGCCATCGCTCCCGACGGTGACAAGTTCCGCCGTGTGGTGGCCAGTCCACGGCCGAAATGCATCTTCGAAATCCGTCCGATCAAGTGGCTGCTGGACAAGGGCAGCATCGTGATTTGCGCCGGTGGCGGCGGGATTCCGACCATGTATGACGAGAACCGTAACCTCAAGGGCATCGAGGCGGTGATCGACAAGGACCTGTGCTCGTCACTGCTGGCGGAACAACTGGCGGCGGATCTGCTGGTAATCGCTACCGACGTCAACGCGGCGTTCATCGATTACGGCAAGCCCACCCAGAAAGCCATCGCCGAGGCGCATCCGGACGAACTCGAACGCCTCGGTTTCGCCGCCGGTTCCATGGGGCCAAAGGTTCAGGCAGCCTGCGAATTCGCACGCCATACTGGCAAGGTTGCGGTGATCGGTTCGCTGGCAGACATCGAAGCCATCGTTCAGGGCACCGCCGGTACTCGGGTCAGCACGGCGAAGCCCGGCATCACCTATCGATAAACTAGAAACTCCGGGGGCAGGCGTGAGGTCTGCCCTTCTCCCATGCCTTGAAAGGAGAAACCCATGGCCCAGTTCGAACCCGGTCATTTGCATATCGAGCGGCACGCGTTGACCGATGACGACGTCAGTTACAACGTGTACCTCGACTATGAAGTGTTCACCGATCCGCAAAAAGGCAAAGGGATACAGTTCACCCTGCATGGCAGCATGCAGGGCAAGGACATGAAGGAAACGTTTTTCCTGCCCAAGGAAGAGGCTTACAACTTTGCCCACAACGTAACCGGGATCGCCGAAAAATACGGGATTCCCAAAGCGCACAGCCAGATCGGCTCGGTGCACAAACATTACGATTTGATGTTTGAAGACATCCGCACGAAGTTGAATATGAAATCCGGGGATCCGGTCAATCCCGAGCATTTCGAATAACCCGAACCCACCGCCCCCTGTGGGAGCGAGCCTGCTCGCGAAAGCCATCTGTCAGTCAATATCTTCATGTCTGACACACCGCTTTCGCGAGCAGGCTCGCTCCCACAAAGGTATGCATCCGGCGCAAGCACTCGTCGGATTTCACCATTAGCCCGCCCCAAGGCATACTTGCCACCCTCCGCTCTGCAGATCACTGAACCGCCCCCATGCGTATCCACGTCAGCTTCATCGACCGCGTCGGCATCACCCAGGAAGTCCTGGCTATCCTCGGTGGGCGCAATCTCAATCTGGATGCGGTAGAGATGATCCCGCCGAACGTCTACATCGACGCGCCGACCCTGAGCCCGCAAGTGCTCGAAGAACTGAAGGATGCACTGTTTCGCGTGCGCGGCGTGGAAGCGGTGACGGTGGTCGACATCCTTCCCGGCCAGCGCCGGCACTTGCAGCTCGATGCGTTGCTGGCGGCGATGACCGACCCGGTGCTCGCGCTCGACAGCGCCGGCAAGGTGCTGCTGGCCAACCCGGCATTGATCGCGCTGTACGGTCGTGAACCGGCCGGTGAAAGCGTCTCTGAACTGTTCAACGATCCCGCCCTGCTCGACACCTTGCTCGAACACGGTTTCCGCCTGCCGCTGCGCGAAATCACCGTCAACGGCCAGACCCTGTTGCTCGACGCCACGCCAATCACCGACGCCGGCGCCCTGCTGACCCTGTATCAACCGAACCGCATCGGCGAACAGCTCTCGGCGCTGCACCATGACCACGCCGAAGGTTTTGATGCACTGCTCGGCGAATCCCCGGCGATCCGTACCCTCAAAGCGCGCGCGCAACGGGTGGCCGCGCTCGACGCGCCATTGTTGATCCAAGGCGAAACCGGCACTGGTAAAGAACTCGTCGCCCGCGCCTGCCACGCCATCAGTGCGCGACACAGCGCGCCGTTTCTCGCGCTGAACTGCGCGGCCCTGCCGGAGAACCTCGCCGAGAGCGAACTGTTCGGCTACGCCCCCGGCGCCTTCACCGGCGCGGCGCGGGGCGGCAAACCGGGACTGATGGAACTGGCCAACCAGGGCACGGTGTTTCTCGACGAAATCGGTGAGATGTCGCCGTACTTGCAGGCCAAACTGCTGCGCTTTCTCAATGACGGCAGCTTCCGCCGCGTCGGTGGCGATCGTGAGGTGAAGGTCAACGTGCGGATCCTCAGCGCAACTCACCGTGACCTGGAAAAAATGGTCAGCGAAGGTTTGTTCCGCGAAGACCTGTTCTATCGCCTCAACGTGCTCAACGTCGAAGTACCGCCGCTGCGCGAACGCGGACAGGACATTCTGCTGCTCGCGCGTTACTTCATGCAGCAGGCCTGCGCGCAGATCCAGCGCCCGGTCTGCCGCTTGGCGCCGGGCACTTATCCGGCACTGCTCGGCAACCGCTGGCCGGGCAACGTGCGTCAGTTGCAAAACGTGATCTTCCGCGCTGCCGCGATTTGCGAAAGCAGCCTGGTCGACATCGGCGATCTCGACATTGCAGGCACCTCGGTCGCGAGGCAGACCGACAGCGATGTCGACAGCCTCGAACAAGCGGTCGAGTCGTTCGAAAAGTCACTGCTGGAAAAACTCTACGTCAGCTATCCCTCGACCCGCCAACTGGCCAGCCGACTGCAAACTTCGCACACCGCCATTGCCCATCGGTTGCGCAAGTACGGCATCCCCAACAAACCCTGAGCACACCAAAAAAAACCCTGTGGGAGCTGGCTTGCCAGCGATAGCGGAGGGTCAGTCACCTGCGATATCGCATGTGCCGATGTCATCGCTGGCAAGCCAGCTCCCACAGGTTTCTCAGCAGTTCCGACTTTTTTTGCTAAAAACGACCTGCAACTGTACTGAAAGCGCTACAGCGGAACGATATCGCTACACCCTCTTCCGATCACCGCTGTGCAAGGCTTTGATCCCGTTCAGCTTTTTTCCTCGCTCCATGCTGTAGCGATTTCGCTACACACGCTCAAGACAACCATCTCTCCTAAATACATAAACTATTGATTTATATAGATAAATCAACATTGGCCGCGTTCTTGCTAATCAACCCTTCATAAATAAGGGCTTCCCCGCCCACGCCTTCAACCGCGTCCACCAGACGAGTCTGGCCCCCTGAGGAGTTTCCATGAGCGAGTTGCGTTTTACTGAAGATCACGAATGGCTGCGCGCCGAAGCTGACGGCTCTGTCACTGTCGGCATCACCGCTTTCGCGCAGAACGCCCTGGGCGACGTGGTGTTCGTGCAACTGCCTGAACTGCAGGCTTATGAAAAAGGCGCTGAAGCCGCCACCGTGGAATCGGTAAAAGCCGCCAGCGGCGTGTACATGCCGCTCGACGGTGACGTGCTGGAAGTGAACCCGGCACTGGAAGACGCACCGGAACTGGTCAACGAAGAACCGCTCGGCCAAGGCTGGTTTTTCCGCTTCAAGCCAAGCGATGCCAGCGCTGTCGGCAAACTGCTGGATCAGGACGCTTACGACCGCCTGATCAAAGCCCAAGCCGAAGCCTGAGGAGTAACGACATGACCCAAGTAAACCTCGGCACTGCCAACGAATTCATCGCCCGTCACATCGGCCCACGCGCCGGTGACGAGCAAGCCATGCTCAACAGCCTCGGTTTCGACTCGCTCGAAGCCCTGAGTGCCAGCGTCATCCCGGAAAGCATCAAGGGCACCAGCGTGCTCGGCATGGATGACGGCCTGAGCGAAGCCGATGCCCTGGCGATGATCAAATCCATCGCCGGCAAGAATCAGCTGTTCAAGACCTACATCGGCCAGGGCTACTACAACTGCCACACGCCGTCGCCGATCCTGCGCAACCTGCTGGAAAACCCGGCCTGGTACACCGCTTACACCCCATACCAGCCAGAAATCTCCCAAGGCCGTCTCGAAGCGCTGCTGAATTTCCAGACCCTGATCAGCGACCTCACCGGCCTGCCGATCGCCAACGCTTCCCTGCTCGACGAAGCCACTGCCGCTGCCGAAGCCATGACCTTCTGCAAACGCCTGAGCAAGAACAAGGGCAGCCACCAGTTCTTCGCCTCGATCCACAGCCACCCGCAAACCCTCGACGTGCTGCGCACCCGTGCCGAGCCGTTGGGCATCGACGTTGTGGTTGGCGATGAGCGTGAACTGACCGACGTGACGCCGTTCTTCGGCGCGCTGCTGCAATACCCGGCCAGCAACGGTGATGTGTTCGACTACCGCGAACTGACCGAACGCTTCCACGCTGCCAATGCGCTGGTCGCGGTCGCTGCCGACCTGCTGGCCCTGACCCTGCTGACCGCCCCGGGCGAGTTCGGCGCGGACGTTGCTATCGGTTCCGCGCAACGCTTCGGCGTGCCGCTGGGCTTCGGTGGCCCGCACGCCGCTTACTTCTCCACCAAGGATGCGTTCAAGCGCGACATGCCGGGCCGTCTGGTCGGTGTTTCGGTTGACCGTTTCGGCAAGCCTGCGCTGCGCTTGGCCATGCAGACCCGCGAACAACACATCCGTCGCGAGAAAGCCACGTCGAACATCTGCACCGCGCAAGTGCTGCTGGCCAACATCGCCAGCATGTACGCCGTCTACCATGGCCCGAAAGGCCTGACGCAGATCGCCAACCGCGTACATCACCTGACCGCAATTCTGGCCAAGGGCCTGACCGCTCTGGGCCAGACCGTCGAGCAGGCCAGCTTCTTCGACACCCTGACCCTGGCCACCGGCGCAAAAACCGCCGCGCTGCACGACAAGGCGCACGCTGCGCAGATCAACCTGCGCGTAATCGACGCTCAGCGTCTGGGCCTGTCGGTCGACGAAACCACCACTCAGGCTGACATCGAAACCCTGTGGAGCCTGTTCGCCGACGGCAAGAGCCTGCCCGACTTCGCTGCGCTGGCCGCTTCGGTGCAAAGCACCATCCCGGCGGCGCTGGTGCGTCAGTCGCCGATCCTCAGCCACCCGGTGTTCAACCGTTATCACTCGGAAACCGAGCTGATGCGCTACCTGCGCAAACTGGCGGACAAGGACCTGGCGCTGGATCGCACCATGATCCCGCTGGGCTCGTGCACCATGAAACTCAACGCTGCCAGCGAAATGATCCCGGTGACCTGGGCTGAGTTCGGCGCCCTGCACCCGTTCGCTCCCGCCGCGCAAAGCGCCGGTTATCAGCAACTGACCGATGAACTGGAAGCGATGCTCTGCGCCGCTACCGGTTACGACTCGATCTCGCTGCAACCGAACGCCGGTTCGCAAGGTGAATACGCTGGCCTGCTGGCGATCCGCGCCTATCACCAGAGCCGTGGCGATGACCGTCGCGACATCTGCCTGATTCCTTCGTCAGCCCACGGCACCAACCCGGCCACCGCCAACATGGCTGGCATGCGTGTGGTGGTGACCGCGTGCGATGCGCGGGGCAACGTTGACATCGAAGACTTGCGCGCCAAAGCCATCGAGCACCGCGAACACCTCGCCGCACTGATGATCACTTACCCGTCGACCCACGGCGTGTTCGAAGAAGGCATCCGCGAAATCTGCGGGATCATTCATGACAACGGCGGCCAGGTGTACATCGACGGCGCCAACATGAACGCAATGGTCGGCCTTTGCGCACCGGGCAAGTTCGGCGGCGACGTCTCGCACCTGAACCTGCACAAAACCTTCTGCATCCCGCACGGCGGTGGCGGCCCGGGCGTCGGCCCGATTGGCGTCAAGTCGCACCTGACACCATTCCTGCCAGGCCACGGCCAGATGGAACGCAAGGAAGGCGCGGTCTGCGCAGCACCGTTCGGCAGCGCGAGCATTCTGCCGATCACCTGGATGTACATTCGCATGATGGGCGGCGCGGGTCTGAAGCGCGCTTCGCAACTGGCGATCCTCAATGCCAACTACATTTCCCGTCGCCTGGAAGAGCACTATCCAGTGCTGTACACCGGCAGCAACGGACTGGTGGCACACGAGTGCATCCTCGACCTGCGTCCGTTGAAAGACAGCAGCGGCATCAGCGTCGATGACGTCGCCAAGCGTCTGATCGACTTCGGCTTCCACGCCCCGACCATGTCGTTCCCGGTAGCGGGCACGCTGATGATCGAGCCGACCGAGAGTGAATCCAGGGAAGAACTGGATCGCTTCTGCGACGCCATGATCCGTATCCGCGAAGAAATCCGCGCAGTGGAAAACGGCACGCTGGACAAGGACGACAACCCGCTGAAAAACGCTCCGCACACCGCGGCGGAACTGGTCGGCGAGTGGACTCACCCGTACAGCCGCGAGCAAGCCGTGTATCCGGTCGCCTCGCTGATCGAAGGCAAATACTGGCCGCCGGTCGGTCGCGTCGACAACGTGTTCGGCGATCGCAACCTGGTCTGCGCCTGCCCGTCGATCGAAAGCTACGCTTAATGGAATGAGGGGCAGGCTTGCCTGCCCCCACTTTCAAGAACACCACAAATCCCTCTGGGAGCTGGCTTGCCAGCGATGAGGGTGGATCAGTCTCCATCTCTGTTGCCTGACACACCGCCATCGCTGGCAAGCCAGCTCCCACAAGGAACGCATCAAGCCTGATATTCCGCCAATTCCTATAACAAGAAACCGGAGAACCACTCATGTCGTTAAGCGTGTTCGACCTGTTCAAGATTGGCATCGGTCCCTCCAGCTCCCACACCGTTGGCCCGATGCGTGCTGCTGCGCGCTTCGCTGAAGGCTTGCGCCGGGAAAACCTGCTCGGTGCCACCGCCAGCGTGCGCGTCGAGCTTTACGGCTCGCTCGGCGCCACCGGCAAGGGTCACGGCAGCGACAAGGCCGTGCTGCTCGGCCTTGAAGGTGAACACCCGGACACCGTCGACACCGAAACCGTCGCCGCACGCCTGCAAGAAATTCGCGGCAACGGCCAGCTGAATCTGCTCGGTGAACACAACATCGCGTTCAACGAGAAAGAACACCTGGCGATGATCCGCAAGCCGCTGGCCTATCACCCCAACGGCATGATCTTTCGCGCATTCGATGCGGCGGGCCTGCAGATTCGCAGCCGCGAGTACTACTCGGTCGGCGGCGGCTTTGTCGTCGATGAGGATGCGGCCGGCGCCGACCGCATCGTCGAAGACGCTACGCCGCTGACCTTCCCGTTCAAAAGTGCCAAGGACTTGCTCGGTCACTGCACCACCTACGGTCTGTCGATCAGCCAGGTGATGCTGACCAACGAAAGCGCCTGGCGCCCGGAAGCGGAAACCCGCGCCGGGCTGCTGAAGATCTGGCAGGTAATGCAGGACTGCGTCGCCGCCGGTTGCCGTAACGAAGGCATCTTGCCGGGCGGTTTGAAGGTCAAACGACGTGCTGCCGCGCTGCATCGGCAGTTGTGCAAGAACCCGGAATCGGCACTGCGCGATCCACTCTCGGTGCTTGATTGGGTCAACCTTTACGCACTGGCAGTCAACGAAGAAAACGCCAACGGCGGGCGCGTGGTGACGGCGCCAACCAATGGCGCGGCGGGGATTGTTCCGGCTGTTTTGCATTACTACATGCGCTTTATTCCCGGTGCGAATGACGACGGTGTGGTGCGCTTCCTGCTGACTGCGGCGGCCATCGGCATTCTCTATAAGGAAAACGCTTCGATCTCCGGCGCCGAAGTCGGTTGTCAGGGTGAAGTCGGCGTTGCCTGCTCAATGGCGGCCGGCGCGTTGTGTGAAGTGCTCGGCGGCAGCGTGCAGCAAGTCGAGAACGCTGCGGAAATCGGCATGGAACACAACCTCGGCCTGACCTGCGACCCGATTGGCGGGTTGGTGCAAGTGCCGTGTATCGAGCGCAATGCGATGGGCTCGGTGAAGGCAATCAACGCGGTGCGCATGGCCATGCGTGGCGACGGCCAGCATTTCGTCTCCCTCGACAAAGTCATCCGCACGATGCGCCAGACCGGCGCCGACATGAAAAGCAAATACAAAGAGACCGCCCGCGGCGGTCTCGCGGTCAACATTATCGAATGCTAATTAGCCCCCTCTCCCTCCGGGAGAGGGTTGGCGTGAATCAAGGAGTTCCGCATGTCCACCGAACAACTGTCGAAAACCCCGCTGCACGCTCTGCACATCGAACTCGGCGCCCGCATGGTGCCGTTCGCCGGCTACGACATGCCGGTGCAATACCCGTTGGGCGTGATGAAAGAACACCAACACACCCGTGAACAGGCCGGGCTGTTCGACGTTTCGCACATGGGCCAGATCCGCCTGACCGGTGCCAATGCTGCCAAAGCCCTGGAAACTCTGGTGCCGGTAGACATCATCGACCTGCCAGTGGGCATGCAGCGTTACGCGATGTTCACCAACGAGACCGGCGGCATTCTCGATGACCTGATGGTCGCCAACCTCGGTAACGACGAACTGTTCCTGGTGGTCAACGCCGCGTGCAAGGATCAGGATCTGGCGCACCTGCAACAACACATCGGCGATCAGTGCACCATTACGGCGCTGTTCGAGGAGCGTGCTCTGCTCGCCCTGCAAGGTCCTGCCGCTGTCACCGTACTGGCGCGTCGTGCCCCTTCCGTCGCGCAGATGACCTTCATGCAATTCGCCCGCGTGAATCTGCTGGGCATCGATTGCTTCGTCAGCCGCTCGGGTTACACCGGTGAAGACGGTTTCGAAATCTCGGTGCCGGCTGACGCTGCGGAGAAACTCGCTCGCGCTCTGCTCGCCGAGCTAGAAGTCCAGGCCATTGGCCTTGGTGCTCGCGATTCGCTGCGCCTTGAAGCCGGTCTGTGCCTGTACGGCCACGACATGAACACCGACACCACACCAATCGAAGCCAGCCTGTTGTGGGCGATCTCCAAGCCGCGTCGCGCTGATGGCGCACGGGCCGGCGGTTTCCCGGGGGCGGAACAAATCTTTGCCCAGCAACAGAACGGTGTCGTACGCAAACGCGTCGGCCTGCTGCCACAAGAGCGCACCCCAGTGCGTGAAGGCGCGGAAATCGTTAACGAGGCGGGAGAAATCATCGGCAGCGTGTGCAGCGGCGGTTTCGGACCGACCTTGGGCGGGCCGCTGGCGATGGGTTACCTCGACAGCGCTTATGTCACCCTCGATACAACCGTTTGGGCAATCGTTCGTGGGAAAAAGGTGCCAATGCTTGTAAGCAAAATGCCATTTGTTCCACAACGCTACTATCGTGGATGATTGACTGTTTCTATAAGTAACGCGGTTGCGTTATGCGTGCACTAATGTGTAACGTAATCGCCACAAAAAAGTGCATTTTCTAACAATCGATTCGAATATGAACTTTGCTTATAACGTTCGAAAACATTTGCACAAGGCAATCGTCTAAGCCCGCACTAGTGAACCGACTAAGTACCGGCAAGCGCAGCAAAACCGGGGTCTTCACGGGGCTTGTTTTTTCTCCCGTAGTTGGCGTAGAGTTTCTCCACTGTGTTTGCATGGGTCAGCTTGGAATCGTGACCTGGGCAGTAGCCTACAAGTTAGCTACATCCCGTTCGACGTCTTCTTACTCTCCTGCAACCAGCCCCAGTACTCTTTCATGAGAAAGAGACTGTCATCAATTTTTTGCGTCAAAGGAAATAAGAAATGTCCCAACGTCAGAGCGGTACCGTCAAGTGGTTTAACGACGAGAAAGGTTTTGGTTTTATCACTCCTGAAAGCGGTCCGGATCTGTTCGTACATTTCCGCGCCATCCAGGGCAACGGCTTCAAGAGCCTGAAAGAAGGCCAGAAAGTGACTTTCGTTGCTGTGCAAGGCCAGAAAGGCATGCAGGCTGACGAAGTACAAGCAGAAGCCTGATCTCTGTAACGAAAAAGCCCCTGATATTGATATCAGGGGCTTTTTTGTGCGCGCGAATCCGTAAAATGGCGCTTCATTTTGCGTCCAGAGGCTGCCATGTCGAAAAACCTGCTCACCCCTGAGGGCGACTTTCCTCCCGTTGGCCTCGGCCGTCGTCTGGCCGCGATGTTTTATGACTTTCTGCTGTGCACTGCTTTGCTGATCGTCACCGGCTTCGTTTACAAACTGATTCAGGCGGCAATCATCGGCGAAGAACGCCTGCGGGCAATGACCGACGCCGGCAAACTCGACGGCGATCCGCTCTACTCAACAGTATTGCTGCTGGTGCTGTTTGCCTTCTTCGCCAAGTTCTGGACCCATGGTGGGCAGACGCTGGGCATGCAGGTGTGGGGGATTCGCGTGCAGAACGCCGATGGCAGCGCAATCAGTCTGTGGCAGTCGCTGTTGCGGTTCATGGTGTCGATTGCTTCGTGGCTGTGCGTGGGCCTGGGATTCTTCTGGTCGCTGTATGACAAGCAGAAGCGCACGTGGCATGACATCTATTCCGATACCCGCGTCGTGCGGATTCCGAAGAAGACCAAATAATTACCAAATGCCGAATACCAATGTGGGAGCGAGCCTGCTCGCGAAGGCGTAGCATCAGTCGACTTCAATGGTGACTGATACACCGCTTTCGCGAGCAGGCTCGCTCCCACAGGTTTTGTGTCGTGTCTAAAAGAACTTAAGCGTTACCGGCCAGCTTCATCCGCGCCGCCTGGGTAAAGTCCAGCATCCGCTTCAAAGGCCGAATCGCCTGCGGAATCAACGCCGGATCAACAAAGATCTCGTTCGTCCCTTCCTTCAAGCTCTTGAGCGTGCGCTCAAGGGTGTTCATGGCCATCCACGGGCAATGTGCGCAACTGCGGCACGCAGCGCCGTTACCGGCGGTTGGCGCCTCGATGAAGACCTTGTCCGGGCACAGCTGCTGCATCTTGTAGAAGATGCCACGGTCGGTGGCGACAATCAGCGTCTTGTTCGGCAGCGTCTGCGCAGCGGCGATCAATTGACTGGTGGAGCCCACGGCGTCGGCCAGTTCGATCACCGAAGTCGGCGACTCCGGGTGCACCAGAATCGCGGCATCCGGGTACAGCGCTTTCATGTCTTCGAGCTGCTTGGACTTGAACTCTTCGTGGACGATGCAGGCACCGTCCCAGAGCAGCATGTCGGCGCCAGTCTTGCGCTGGATGTAGGTGCCCAGATGCTTGTCCGGCCCCCAGATGATGGTCTCGCCATTGTCCATCAGGCTTTCGACGATTTCCAGTGCGCAGCTCGATGTCACCACCCAGTCGGCCCGCGCCTTCACCGCAGCGGACGTGTTGGCGTAAACCACCACCGTGCGCTCCGGGTGCTGATCGCAGAACGCCGAAAACTCGTCCACCGGGCAACCCAGGTCCAGCGAGCAGGTCGCTTCGAGGGTCGGCATCAGTACACGCTTTTCCGGATTGAGAATCTTCGCGGTCTCGCCCATGAACTTCACGCCGGCGACCACTACGGTCTTGGCCGGATGGGCATTGCCGAAGCGGGCCATTTCCAGGGAGTCGGACACACAGCCGCCGGTTTCTTCGGCCAGAGCCTGAATCACCGGATCGCAATAAAAGTGGGCAACCAGCACCGCGTCCTGAGCCTTGAGCTCGGCGGCAATGGCGGAACGGTAGTAGGCCTCTTCCTCGGCCGTCAGCGGTTTAGGCTGTTTGGCATCGAGGTGGGCTTGAACCAGAAGGCGTTCGGAAATCTGCGTCATGTTCGCAAGACCTGCAGGCGCTTTCGCGCGAAAGTCGAGTATACACCCGGCTCCGGACCGCTTGAGGGTACCGCCGGGAGAGTGAGTATTATCAGGCACGGACAGCGTTGAAGCTGCGCAAGGCTACAGAATATCCCGTTGATACAAAAGATGATTCTGACCTGCGTCAGCGCTGCTGGGTCTGAAAGAACAGAGACCCGAATTGCAGGCAAAAAAAAACCCGGAAATCCTCACTTTCGTGGGCCTTCCGGATTTTCTAAACCGCCAAATATGGTGGGTCGTGTGGGATTCGAACCTACGACCAATTGGTTAAAAGCCAACTGCTCTACCAACTGAGCTAACGACCCGCTGTGTGGTGGCGCGTATAATACTGATTTTTAAGGACTATTCAACACCTTTTTGAAAATAATCAAAAATAAGGTGTTGGGTCGTCCACACCAGCTGCCGCAAAGCCTTCTGCACGCAGGCGGCAGCTGTCGCATTTGCCGCATGCGCGACCGTCGTTATCCGCCTGATAACAGGAAACGGTCAGGCCGTAATCGACACCGAGCTTCACGCCTGCCTCGACGATTTGCGCCTTGCTCAAGTTCTGCAACGGCGCCTGGATGCGAAAGCCATTGCCTTCAACACCGGCCTTGGTCGCCAGATTCGCCATGCGCTCGAACGACTCGATGAACTCGGGACGGCAATCCGGGTAACCAGAATAGTCCACGGCGTTCACACCAATAAAGATGTCGCGCGCGGCGAGCACTTCCGCCCAGCCCAATGCCAGCGACAGGAACACCGTGTTGCGCGCTGGCACATAAGTGACCGGGATGCCTTCACCCAGCTCTTCCGGGATGTCGATGCTGCTATCGGTCAGGGCCGAGCCGCCCATGCCGTTCAGGTTGAGGCCGATCACCTTGTGCTCGATCACGCCCAGGTCGCGGGCAACACGCGCAGCGGCGTGCAGTTCTGCGTGCGAACGCTGGCCGTAATCGAAACTCATGGTGTAACAGCTGTAGCCTTCGGCGCGAGCCATGGCCACGACAGTTGCCGAGTCGAGGCCGCCGGACAGCAGGATGACTGCACGTTTTTCAGTGGTATTCAGTTGTTCTGTCATCTCAGCGCCCCGGCTCATCGTTCCAAAGATATTTATGCAGCTGCAATTGCAGACGCACCGGCAGATTGTCGGCCACCACCCAGTCCGCCAGATCCCGAGCATTCAGGTCATGGTGGCTTGGCGAAAACAGCACTTCGCCGGCACGTCGCTCAAGACCGTACTGAATCAGTTTCGACACTGCCCAGTCGTAGTCTTCCCGCGAGCAGATGACAAACTTCACCTGATCGTTCGGGGTCAGCAATTCGATATTTTCGTAACGGTTGCGGTGAGCTTCTTTCGAACCCGGCGTCTTCAGATCTACAACACGACTGACACGCGGATCGACAGCGGAAACGTCGAGGGCGCCGCTGGTTTCCAGCGAAACCTCGTAACCGGCATCACACAACTGTTTAAGCAAAGGAATGGCGTTCGGCTGTGCCAACGGCTCGCCGCCGGTGACGCAGACGTAGCGCGGTCGAAACCCGGCCACTTGTTCGAGGATGTCGTCGAGGGTGCGGATCGTACCGCCACTGAACGCATACGCACTGTCGCAGTATTGGCAACGCAATGGGCAACCGGTCAGGCGCACAAAAACCGTGGGCAGCCCGGCAGTCCGCGTTTCCCCCTGCAAAGAGTAGAAAACTTCGGTGATTCTCAATGTGTCTTGCATAGTCGCCACGGGCGTAACAGCTAAACAGGCTGTCCGCCTCCGTCAGGCACTTCAGGCAATCCCGCCAGCGCGTAGACCACAAGAAGCGTGTTTCAGAAAAAGGGCGTGAATTCTAACGAAAAAACCCGCGACAAGCGCGGGTTTCTTCCAAACGGGTGAAGCGAGGTTACATGCGCTGCAGATCGCGCTGGGCCAACTGCGCGGCGGACGTGCCCGGATATTGGGACACCACCTGCTGCAGAATGCCTTTGACCTTGTCGGTATGACCGAGGCGGCGCTCTACATCAGCCAGCTTGTACAGCGAATCCGGCACTTTGGCGTGCTTTGGATACAGCTGCGAAACCTTGGCAAACGCTTGACCTGCACCTTGCAGATCGCCTTTGGCCAGGTTCACTTCACCCAGCCAATACTGGGCGTTGCCCGCGTATTGGCTGTTCGGGTATTTGCGCAGGAAAGCGGCGAAGGCCTGGCTGGCCTTGTCGAAATCCTTGGCTTTGATCAGGTCGAAAGCAGCATCGTAATACAGCTTTTCCTTGGCCGGATCACCCGGTTCACTACTTGCAGCAGGTGCCTGGGCGGCAGCAGCCCCGGCGCCAGCGGCAGCACCGGCAGCAGCACTTGCATCGCCACCGGCAGAAGAATTCTCAGGAGTCGCGGCAGGTGCAGCACCGGATCCTATGCGCCGATCAAGATCCTGGTATCGCTCCAGGGATTCTTGCTTCATGCGCGCAACCTGATTCTGCAGTTCTTCAATCACGCCTTGCTGGCGCGAAATCTGATCCTGCATTTGTTGCAGTTGGTTGAACAGCATGCCTTGTGCCGAGGCAGGGGCCGAAGCCGCTCCCCCGGCATAGGCGCCGTTCGTACCGTAACCCGCAGGCGGATA
>NZ_JBIUWQ010000029.1:0-77756 GCF_044743525.1 Pseudomonas sp. NPDC087598
TGGCCGTCTTCGACGAGGATGGACTCGATCACACCGCTGGTTTCAGCTTCGATGTGGTTCATCATCTTCATGGCTTCGACGATGCACAGAGTGTCGCCTTTCTTCACGGTCTGGCCGACTTCAACGAAGGACGGCGAGGTTGGCGAAGACTTGCGATAGAACGTGCCGACCATCGGCGAACGGGCAACAGTGCCGTTCAGTGCCGGAGCAGCAGCGGCAACCGGGGCAGCAGCCACTGGAGCAGCGGCGGCAGGTGCGGCAGCCGGCGCTTGCATCGGTGCAGGCGCGTAGTACTGCTGAGCCGGGGTCTTGCTGTGGCGGCTGATGCGTACGGACTCTTCGCCTTCCTTGATCTCGAGCTCGTCGATGCCGGACTCTTCCAGCAATTCGATCAGTTTCTTAACTTTACGGATATCCATGAATCATCAACTCCCAAGGGTCGGTCAGGGGCGTTTAACGCTTGTAGTTCAAGCCGTTGCCTGTGTTTCAAGCTGTTCTAGTGCAGCCTCCAGGGCCAGTCGGTAACCGCTGGCGCCAAGGCCGCAGATCACTCCCACCGCTACGTCGGAGAAGTAAGAGTGATGGCGGAAAGGTTCGCGTTTGTGCACGTTGGACAAATGCACTTCGATGAATGGGATGCTCACTCCCAGCAGCGCGTCACGTAATGCAACACTTGTATGTGTAAAAGCTGCTGGATTGATCAGGATGAAATCCACGCCTTCGCCGCGTGCGGCGTGGATGCGGTCGATCAATTCGTACTCGGCATTGCTTTGCAGATACAGCAGATGATGGCCGGCTTCACGGGCGCGGCGCTCCAGGTCCTGATTGATCTGCGCCAGGGTCGTCGACCCATAGGTCCCCGGTTCGCGGGTGCCGAGCAGGTTCAGGTTGGGGCCGTGCAGCACCAGTAGGGTTGCCATCTGCGTAGTCCTTGTTATGAATGAGCAGTCGTCAGAACCCGGCGACTATGCCGCAAAGACTTTGTGACTGTCCAGTTCTATGCAATAGCCAGCACGATGGCCGATGTTTGCGCAAAATATGTGACCGACTGTTCAAATCCGGTCATTTGCAGTGATTGTGCTGACGCCTTCGCGAGCAGGCTCGCTCCCACAGGGGGACATATTCCAATGTGGGAGCGAGCCTGCTCGCGAAAGCGGTTCATCAGACGCGAAAGGCCTGAACGGCTGTATGCAGTTGCCCGCCCAATACCAGCAAGTTCTCCCCCTGTTCGCGCCCACGCCCGATACGCAGCAGGTTATCCCCGCCCAACTGATGAATGCGCTCGCTGTGATCGCGAATCTCGCTGACCGCGCCGCTTTGCTGCGCAGTGATATCGGCAATGCGGATCGCCGTGTCGGAAATGGTCTGGATCGCGCCGACGATTTTATCCAGCGCCCCGTCCGCCGCTTGCGCCTGATTGGCGGTGGCTTCAGCGTGTTCGACCTGCGTACGCATGCCTTCGACCGATTGCCGGGCAGCGGTTTGCAGGCCGGCGATCAGGGTCTGGATTTCCGCCGTCGCCCCGGCCGTACGCTGCGCCAGTGAGCGCACTTCCTCGGCCACCACGGCAAAACCGCGGCCCATTTCCCCAGCCCGCGCCGCCTCGATCGCGGCGTTGAGCGCCAGCAGATTGGTCTGGTCGGCAATCGAGCGGATCACCGTCAAGACACCGCCAATGGTCGCCGACTCCTCGGCCAGATGTTCGATCATCTGCGCATTGCCCTGCACTTCACCGACCAGCGCGTGCAGGCCGGTCAGGCTCTGGCCGATAACGCTTTGGCCGTGTTCGACAGCCAGCCCTGCGTGACGACTGGCATCCGCAGCCTGCCGCGCATCGCCGGCCACTTGCTGGATGGTCGCTTCCAGCTCACCCAAGGAATCGCGAATCAGTGCGGTGTCACCGGCCTGATGCTCGGCGCCGCTGTGCAGATCGTTGCTCAGTTCGGCGAGGGTGCGGCTGCTGCCCGCCACTTGTTCGGCATTGCCGCGAATGGTGGCGACCAGGTCCACCAGATAAGCGCGCAGGCGATTGAGCGAAGCCTCGATGTCATGCAGTTCGCGATTGGTCTTACCCAGATGTATGTCTCGACTGAAATCACCTTCGGCCCAGGTCGACAGTGCTGGCGCCAGATTGGTCAGGGTGCGGGCCAGACGCCGCTGCAAGGTGTCGATCAGCAACGCGATCAACAGGATCAGACCGATCATCACGCCCTGCATCAAACGGACTTCGCCCTGGATTTGTCCGTGCGGGGCGCGCACCACGGGCTCCAGTCCGGCGATGGATTGCTGGACGGCAGCGATTTTCAAATGAGTGGCGGTGCTCAGCTCGGTGCGCTTCTGGATTTGCTCGCGGGTGCGTGCGAGTTCAGCGGGGTAGCGGCCCAGCAGGCTGTTGAGTTCACGTTTGAGGCCGACGCCAGCATCTTCGGTCGCGGCTTTTTCAGTGCTCTCGATACCCATCATTGCGGCGAAATCATCGCTGCTCGATTCATTGCTGGCGACCACCCCGAGCAAGGGCAGGGCGTCGATCACTTGCGCCTGAGCGCGGATATTGCTCACTTCGCGCTCAACATCGGCGCCGAGTTCACTGCGGCCGCTGCTGACCAGTTTGTCCCGCGCCAGCGACAGTTTGCCCAGATGCTGAGACGCAGCCAGCAGCGGGGTCAGGTAGGTGGCGTTGCCGTTGGCATAGGTGCTGAGTTGGTCGAGGCTGGCGCTCAGTTCGCGTTCGGCTTGCAACAGCAAGCCCTGCGGATCACCGGCCAGTTTGCCGGCAGCGAGCAAGTCGGTTTTGCTGAACTCTTCAAGCCCCGACAGACTCGGACGCAGGCTGTCGGCGAGCGCTGGCGGCAGTTCAGCGAGTTCTTTCTGCAAGCCGTCGATAGCCTGACTGGCGCTGCTCAGACGCAGGGCATCGCCGCTGGCGAGATAGTCCTCGATGTTGCGTGCCACTTCATTCTGAAACTGCTGCGACAGCCCCAGATAACGCTCCATCAACAGATACGGGCGTTCGAGGGCTTTTTGCGACCACCACAAAGTGGCGCCGAGGGCTACGCACACGGCGACCAGCAGCAGAGTGTTGAGATTGGTGAGCAACTTCAGGCGCATGACGGCTACCAACGGCAGAAATGGTAGCGACTGAATTTATTGCGGTTCTGTTACAGGGTTATGACCGAATCGGTGGATTCCGATGAAAAAGTGGCACTTTGCTGTGAGTCCCGTGCGGTCTGCACCCGATTACGCCCGGCACCCTTGGCGCGGTACAGCGCCTCGTCGGCCTGGCTGGCCATCATCAGGCTGTCGGAGTCGTCACGCATTTCCACGACACCGGCGCTGAAGGTGCACCACAGATCCTGCGGCTGTGCCGGGTAATGGATTTCGGCGAAGCGCTGGCGGATCTCGTCGAGCACTTTGTGCGCTGCCTCGATATCGGTGTCTGGCATGACGATGGCGAACTCTTCGCCGCCGTAACGGCCGATGAAATCGGTCTTGCGCAAACGTTGCTTGAGGAACAGCGCCAGGCTTTTGATCACGCGGTCGCCCATCGGGTGGCCGTGGCTGTCGTTGACCCGTTTGAAATGGTCGATGTCGAGCATGGCAAAGCTCAGCGGCTTGTTCTCGCGGCGGGAGCGGAACGAGCAGTCTTCGAGCAACTGCAGGATGTGTGTGTGGTTATACAGCCCGGTGAGGCTGTCGCGGACCATTCGCGCCTTGAGATTGCGCGCACGGGCGGCGCGGTTGCGCACCGTGGTGATCAGGTGGCGCGGCTTGATCGGTTTGGTCAGGAAGTCGTCGCCGCCTTCACTCATGGCGTCGAGCTGTTTATCCAGATCGTCCTCGGCCGACAGGTAAATGATCGGTACGCTGACATAGCGGTCATTGTGGCGGATGACTTTGGCCAGTTCGGTACCGGTGCAGGCGGGCATGTACATGTCGAGGATGATCAGGTCCGGCTGGAAATCCGCCAGCTCTGCCATCGCTTGAATCGGTTCGATCAGCGTGCGGGTGACGATCCCGGCACTGTTGAGCAGGCGTTCGGTGTGCAAAGCTTGCGCACGCGAATCGTCGATGATCAGCACTTTATAAGGTTCGTACTGGGCGACGCAGGTGAGGACTTCGATCTTCTCCAGCAGGCTCGACGCTTCGAGGGTGCCGGTGAGGAATTCCTGGCCGCCGGCGCGCACGGCGGCGAGGCGCGTCGGGGTGTCGGTTTCGTGCAGGCTGAAGAACAGCAGGGGCAGTGGTTCGTCCAGACCGACCTGGGCTTCGGCGGCCAGTTTCAGGCCGATGCCGGGGCCGCTGAAGTCGACGTCCATGACAATCGCTGCTGGCAAGCGCTCGACCATCGACGAGCGATACGCCGCGACGCTGTCCAGCGCCTGGGCGCTCAAACCGAAGAACTCCAGTTGTTTGGCCAGCCGCTCGGCGCGGTCGTGATCCTGCAGCATCACGTAGATCGGTTTGCGCAACGGCGGCAGGAAAGTCTGGTCGAGTTGATCGCCATGACGCAGGCCGGTACGCGACAAGCGCTGCATCAAGCGATTGAGGTCGGTGATCAGGCCGCTGCTCAGGCGACCGCGATTGGCGTCCACCGCTTCCAGCGACTGACTGATATGGCGCGCGAGCTGGGTATGCTCGGGCTGTTCGAAACGCTCGGCAAAACGCAGCAGGCGCAAGTTGGCCTCGCTCAGTTCGGCGAGGTCGACGTTGGACCATTCACTGCGTTGCAGGCGCTGCCATATCTCAAGAATCTGACGTGCCTGATGAATTACCCGCTGGGCAAAGTGGTGCTTGAGACGCTCACGGCTGGGGTCTTCTGGCTCGGTCATATCCTGACTACTAGTTAGGGTGCATGCTGAGATCGACTGGTGGCTCTATGCTAGCACCTCTTTTCCCTTAGACGAGTGTCGTACGTCAATAATCTGCAATGCGTCACTATTCAGTTTCTGACCGAGCGGTTTTATTTTCGACCTGTTCGTCGCTCAAGTACCCATGTGCTGGGGTTCTGATGGCTAATCGACAGGCATGCCGGTGAATTTTTCGCGGCACTGTCATCATCGTCGTGAATGCGCTTTACGAGGCTTATCAATGCTCTGCGGCGGTGTGATAAGGGAGCTGACATCAGGGATTCCCTTAGTTCTGACAGATGCACCAACGGCCGTTGCGATTTGCTGCTTATCTTTATGCGCAGGTGCCCGGCCCTGGCACGTTGTTGTATGGTTGTGGTCGAACCGATGAACTCAAGTGATTGAAAGGATATCGCCATGCTGGACTGGAAAAACCGCGCGGGCAGCGCGCCTGAACGTGCCGCCGAGCCCAAGTCGGCCACCCGCAGCTATGTCGGTGGGTTGCTGTTCAGCCGTGCGCTGGCCACGCTCATCGGTATTTATCTGCTGGTGACCATTGGTCTGGGCTGGTACTGGAGCCAGGAGCCGGCACTGTTTCCGGTGGCGCAAAACGCCCAGGCGGCCGCCGAAAAAGAAGGCAAGCAAATGGTGGTCGGCTACACCACGGTCGAAACCCTGAAGACCGTCGCCAGTACTTTGCTGGACAAACCGGGCGGCTACATTTCCAACGACCGTTTTCCGCCGGGTCTATGGATGGATAACACGCCGAGCTGGGAATACGGCGTGCTGGTGCAGGTGCGTGACCTGACCCGCGCACTGCGCAAGGATTTCGCCCGCTCGCAATCGCAGTCGGCGGAAGATGCCGATCTGGCCAAGGCCGAACCGCGCTTCAACTTCGACAACAAGAGCTGGATCCTGCCGTCCAGCGAGTCGGAATATCAGGAAGGCATCAATTCCCTGAGCCGCTATCAGGCACGTCTGTCTGATCCCACCCAGAAAAACGCGCTGTTCTATGCGCGCGCCGACAACCTGAACAACTGGCTGGGCGACGTCGGCACCCGTCTCGGTTCGCTGTCGCAGCGTCTTTCGGCCAGCGTCGGTCGAGTCAAGCTCAACACCGCGCTGAAAACCGAAGTTCCAGCGGTCGGCGAAGTACCGCAGGTTGACGAAGAAGTCGTCGAGACTCCATGGATGCAGATTGACAACGTGTTCTACGAAGCGCGCGGTCAGGCCTGGGCACTGTCGCACTTGCTGCGTGCCATCGAAGTCGACTTCGCCGATGTGCTGGCGAAGAAGAACGCCACGGTCAGCGTACGCCAGATCATCCGTGAACTTGAGGCGTCGCAAGAGCCGGTCTGGAGCCCGATGATCCTCAACGGCAGCGGCTTCGGGGTGCTGGCCAACCACTCGCTGGTCATGGCCAACTACATTTCCCGAGCCAACGCCGCCGTCATCGATTTGCGTCAACTGCTCAATCAGGGCTGAGTCATGAGTCAAAGCACCAAGGAAGCGGCGCACCGTGCCGCTTCGGATGCCGAACAGATCGCCTGGGTCGACGAGCAGGACAACCTGCTCGGCGCGCTGGTGCGGGCCGATTTGCGCGAGCGCGGGCTGATCGGCCGTGGCACCTACATCATGTTGTTCAATTCTGCCGGTGAGCTTTGCGTGCACCGGCGCACCTTGAGCAAGGCGATCTACCCCGGGTACTGGGACGTGGCGGCGGGCGGCATGGTGCAGGCGAACGAGACTTACGCCGAGTCGGCGGCCCGTGAGCTGGAAGAGGAATTGGGTGTGAGCGGTGTGGAGCTGACCGCTCACGATCATTTCTACTTCGAAGACACCGGCAATCGCCTGTGGTGCTCGGCATTTTCCGCCGTGTGGGACGGCCCGTTGAAACTGCAGCCCGAAGAAGTCCTCGAAGCACGCTTTATTCCGGTCGGGCAGGTCATGCAGGAAATCCAGCAGAAGCCTTATTGCCCGGACTCTCTGGCAGCGTTGAAGCGCTATTTGAAGGCTCAGCAAAGCGACGTCGCAAAGAACACATAAATTGGCGCCGATTGGCACTTAGCAATCGGGTTTTTTGCCGTTACACTGCGCGACCTTTTCAAGCTGCACCGGCCTGCTTTTATTGAAGAACCGGTGCAGTAGCGCTGCCCCTGCCTGAGTGGGGCTTCGCGGTCGATGACCTTGCCCAAGGTCGCGATCAGTCTTTGTCCTCCCAAGAGGATTGCCGGTGGCCAAAAAAGCCGCATCCTTCGCCGCCCTTGGTGGCCTGGTATTTTCCACCGACGCAGGTCGTCATTGCCCGGAATGCAGTAAGCCGGTGGACGCCTGTATCTGCAAACAAACCGTGATCCCGGCCGGCGACGGCATTGCCCGCGTACGCCGCGAGAGCAAGGGCCGTGGCGGCAAGACGGTGACCACCATCACCGGCGTGCCGCTGGCCGAAGACGCGCTCAAAGAGTTGGCGACAACGTTGAAGAAACGTTGCGGCACCGGCGGTGCGTTGAAGGACGGAATCATCGAAATCCAGGGCGATCATGTCGAGCTACTCTTGGCAGAGCTGATCAAGCACGGTTTCAAAGCGAAGAAGTCCGGCGGCTAGCAGCCTCTGTGAAAACCACCTGCGGCTTGATCCGGCTCTGAACAGTTTCAGACCCGGCGTCGTCTCCATGGTTTTCACAGAGCCTGTTCATGACCGGTTTCTAAACTCCACGCGGTCAGTGCGGTCTACCGCCGCGCTGACGAACCGTCATTTTCATTCTTTAGACTGCGCCGGCCTGAACGTCAGGCGACGCACTATGACTTCTTTATAGGGGACTTCGATGTCCGTACGACGCACACGCAAAGACGATGGCAGCCAATGGACAGTTGCGGACAGCCGCAGTGTTTACGGGATTCGCCATTGGGGGGCCGGGTATTTCGCGATCAATGACGCCGGTCGCGTCGAAGTTCGTCCGAACGGCCCGAGCAGCTCGCCTATCGACCTGTTCGAGCAAGTCGACCAACTGCGCAAGAGCGGTTTGTCGTTGCCGTTGCTGGTTCGTTTCCCTGACATCCTGCAAGACCGTGTTCGCCAATTGACCGGTGCTTTCGACTCGAACATCGAGCGTCTGGAATACCAGAGCAAGTACACCGCGCTGTACCCGATCAAGGTCAACCAGCAAGAAGCGGTGATCGAGAACATCATCGCCACCCAGGACGTCTCCATCGGTCTGGAAGCCGGCTCCAAGCCTGAGCTGCTGGCCGTGCTGGCACTGGCGCCGAAGGGCGGCACCATCGTCTGCAACGGTTACAAGGACCGCGAGTTCATCCGTCTGGCATTGATGGGCCAGAAACTCGGCCACAATGTGTTCATCGTGATCGAGAAAGAATCCGAAGTCGGTCTGGTGATCGACGAAGCCGCCTCGCTGAAGGTCAAACCTCAGGTCGGCCTGCGCGTGCGTCTGTCGTCGCTGGCTTCGTCGAAGTGGGCGGACACCGGTGGCGAGAAATCCAAGTTCGGTCTGTCGGCGGCGCAGTTGCTGTCGGTGGTCGAGCGCTTCCGCGCTGCCGGTCTGGATCAGGGCATTCGCCTGCTGCACTTCCACATGGGCTCGCAAATCGCCAACCTGGCTGACTATCAGCACGGTTTCAAGGAAGCGATCCGTTACTACGGCGAACTGCGCAACCTCGGTCTGCCGGTCGATCACATCGACGTCGGTGGCGGTCTGGGCGTCGACTACGACGGTACGCACTCGCGCAACGCCAGTTCGATCAACTACGACATGGACGATTACGCCGGTGTCGTGGTCGGCATGCTCAAGGAATTCTGCGACGCGCAGAACCTCCCGCATCCGCACATCTTCTCCGAAAGCGGCCGCTCGCTGACCGCCCACCACGCGATGCTGGTGGTGCAGGTGACCGACGTCGAGAAACACAACGACGAAATCCCGCTGATCGAAAACAAGGAAAACCTGCCGGAAACCGTGCAGTGGCTGGTTGACCTGCTGGGTCCGACCGACATTGAAATGGTCACCGAAACCTACTGGCGCGCCACGCACTACATGAGCGATGTTGCAGCACAGTATGCCGACGGCAAACTGACCCTGGCCGAAAAAGCCCTGGCCGAGCAATGCTACTTCGCCGTGTGCCGTCGCCTGCACAACTCGCTGAAGGCGCGTCAGCGTTCGCACCGTCAGGTGCTCGACGAACTCAACGACAAACTGGCCGACAAGTACATCTGCAACTTCTCGGTATTCCAGAGCCTGCCGGATACCTGGGCGATCGATCAGGTGCTGCCGATCATCCCGCTGCACCGTCTCGACGAAGAGCCCCTGCGCCGCGCGGTATTGCAGGATCTGACCTGCGACTCCGACGGCAAGATCAACCAGTACGTCGACGAGCAGAGCATCGAAACCAGTCTGCCGGTACACGGTTTGAATGAGGGCGAAGATTACCTGCTGGGCGTGTTCCTGGTCGGCGCCTATCAGGAAATCCTCGGCGACATGCACAACCTGTTCGGTGACACCGATTCGGTGAACATCTACCAGAACGCCGATGGCAGCGTGTACCACGCCGGCATCGAGACCCACGACACCATCGAAGACATGCTGCGTTACGTGCACTTGTCGCCGGAAGAACTGATGACTCACTACCGCGACAAGTGCGCCAGTGCCCGCATCAGTGCCAGCGAGCGCACGCAATTTCTCGATGCCTTGCGTCTGGGCCTGACCCGCTCCTCCTACCTGTCTTCCTGAGGCCAGGTTGCAATCTTGCCGGGTTGTCTGAAATTTTCCCGAAAGCTGTGGAAAACTCGGATGACCCGGTGGGATATATCCCAAAATCTTCGCGAAATGCTTGGCTATCCCGGCCAGCAAAGTCATCCGGTCTGCTTTTCGCGTAGGTCATTTCCTAAGTTGTACTTCAGCTCTCTACTCGGCCATGGCTCTCGGCGAGAATCCCCGACCGCCCCTCCTGTAGAGATCCGCCTATGTTCGATCAAGTCTACGAGTCGTCGTTTCGTCTCGATGTAGCGGGCCTGTCCGACCCTTTCGAAGTCCTGGCCTTTACCGGTAGCGAAGCCCTCAGCGAACCCTTTACGTTCGAAATCGATGTGTTGATCGATGATCCGCAACTGGATCTCGCCGGTCTGCTTTACCGTGGCGCGTATTTGTGTTTCGGGCCGTCGGGGGAGGGTGTGCACGGGCAATTGCAGAGCCTTGTCCAGCATGAACACGGACTCGGTTCGCGGTTGTGCCGGATTCGTCTGGGGCCGAAACTCGGTTGCCTCGATCTGCGCATCAGTCAGCGAATCTTCAGTGGCCGTACGGTGCCGCAGATCATCGAGCAAGTGCTCAGGGAGCATGGGATTGTCGGCGCTCAGCGACGCTTCGAGCTGCACGGCGACTACCCGGCCCGCACGTTCTGCACGCAATACCGTGAATCGGATCTGCAACTGCTTCAGCGTCTGTGTGCGCAGGCGCGGATTCACTACTTCTTCGAGCACGGCCGCGACCGGCATTGCCTGGTGTTCGGCGATGATCAGGCGCAGTTGCCCCTGGCAGGCGCCGCGCTGTATGAGGATGCACACGATGGCCATAACGTCGCCCCCTCGGTGCATCACTGGCAATTTGAAGAAACGTTGCAGGCGGATTCGCGGCAGGCGCAAAGTGCCGAAGGGCGTAGTGACCTGACCACGTTGCGCAGCGGCCAATGGTTGCGCTTGGTCGGTCATCCGTTCGCCGAGTGCAATCGTCAGTGGTTGTTGACCCGTATTGAACATTGCGTTGATCCATCCCTCGATCTGCCTTATGCCAACCGGCTGTTTGCCGCTGCGCAGTTGTCGCCTGCGACGGTTCCGGCACCGTCACGGCTGCGCATGCACAGTCTGCAACGGGCCTGGGTGGTGACGGTCGACGAACCGCAGCCCGACCGTTTGCGGCCAGTGGCGGTGCAGTTCGACTGGCTCTATCAGGGCGAAGGCGCGGCGCCGAGTCACTGTTGGCTGCCGCTCGCGCCGGCCTTGGCCGAGGCGCCATTGGCGGCACTGGGCGATGGGGTCGAGGTGGTGGTCAGCTTCTTTGAAGGCGACCCGGATCAACCGATGATCAGCGGCGTCTTGCAAGCACCGATTGCTGTCGCGGGCATCACCGATGATCCACCGTTACCGCTGCCGGACAAATTGGTCAGTGAAGGTTTGCAGCAGTTGCTGGTGTCTGGCGAACCATTGTTACTGCTATGCCTGATTCCGGGCGGCGGCAGTTTCAGCCGCTGCGCAGAGGCCGTGTGCAGTTGTCGGCTGATGGCTTCGCTTGAACAGAGCGGCGCAACATGAGCGGCGCGGCGCTTGAGCCGATGGCGCAATGGCTGCTGCTCGACGGCCCGGATGCAGCGCGGGCATTGACGATATTACGCCAGGCATTCCCCGGCATACGGCGCTTCTGGCTGTTCGAGGGAACCGAGTTCGAGCCAGTCAGCGAACACGGCCCGTTGCTGGTCGAGCTGTGCGACAGCTTGGCGTTGGCAGCGTTGTGTCACAGCGATCCGGATACCTGGCGCGGGCTGTTGCTCGGCAGCGAGGCATCGGCTCCGGCGTTGCTGAGCCACTTGCAGCGCATGCTCACGGTCTCGTTCGGATTGAACCATCGGGCCTTGCTCAGCTACTACAACCGCCAGACCGCGAGCTATTTTTTCGACGCCTGCGATGCCGGCGAATTGAGCCGCTGGCTCGGGCCGATCCGCCAATTGCGCTGGTTCGGCGGCACCTGGGCCGACCGTGCAATCGGCAGTCAGGGCTGGCAGCAGTTGCGTAATCCGGGGTTGGTTGTCGAGCCCCTGAACATCGAAGAAAGCCTCACCCGGCGTCAGCGCGAACGCTTGCAGACCTGTCTGTTGGAGCAGCACATCTGGCGTTGGTGCCAATCGCTGGGAACCGACTACGCAGTGATGGCCTCCCATGTTCAACAGGGGCTGGCGCTGGGTTTCAGCGACCGCACCGTGCTCGATGGCTGGCTGTGGCTACGCTTGCTGCATCCGCGTGCCGTGCTGGTGCCACCACCAGAGGGGTTGACCCAGCAGGAGCGGCTTGAGCATGTGCGGCGCCAATGGCGCGGTGATCCGGTTTGATGTGAGGTGCGGCACCTATGAGAGCTTTTTTTCGGCAAAGGTTTGGCGCGCTGATCGGCGCTGTAATGCTATTGGCACTGAGCGCCTGTTCGCCGGTGAAACTGCTCAATGCCCTGACGCCGGACAGCACGTTCAAGAAAACCGCAGACATTGCTTACGGCGACGATCCTCGGCAGAAGCTCGATGTGTACGTGCCACGTCAGGCGCTGGCGAATGCGCCGGTGGTGGTGTTCTTCTACGGTGGCAGCTGGAACAGCGGTGCGCGCGAAGACTACAGTTTTGTCGGCGAGGCGCTGGCGTCTCGCGGCATCGTCGCGGTCGTGGCGGATTATCGGTTGTATCCACAGGTGCGTTATCCCCTGTTTCTTGAGGATGCTGCCCGGGCGGTGGCCTGGACTCGGGCGCACATTGGCGAGTACTCCGGCAATCCGCAGCGCTTGTATCTGATGGGGCACAGCTCGGGTGGCTACAACGCGGCGATGCTCGCGCTCGATGGCAGCTTGCTTGGGGCGGTGGGCATGTCACCGAAGGATCTCAGTGGCTGGATCGGTCTGGCCGGGCCTTACGATTTTCTGCCGATCAAGAATCGCGATGTGCGTCCGGTGTTTTTCTGGCCGGACTCACCGCCGCAATCGCAGCCGATCAACCATGTCAGTCGCGGCGCGCCGCCCGCCCTGCTGATCGCGGCGAGCAAGGATGATCTGGTCAACCCGACACGCAACACCGGTGGTCTGGCGCGCAAACTGCGCGAAGCCGGGGTGCCGGTGCAAGATCTGTACTATTCGCGGCCCAGTCACATCACCTTGGTGGCGACGCTGTCGCGACCGTTGCGGCGACTGGCGCCGGTGCTCGATCAAGTGGTCGGCTTCGTCGAACACACGCCGACTCAGTGAGCGGCGCCGTTGAACCAGCCATCGTTGCGCTTGAGCCACCAGGCTTGCGCCCCGAGGGTCAGGCTGCGCAGCACCATGAACAGCAGAAACGTTATCCACAGACCATGATTGCCCAGACCTTGGAGCAGCCAGGCGAACGGCACGAGCAAAACTACGGTCATGAGCATGCCGTTGCGCATTTCCCGGGCACGGGTGGCGCCGATGAACAAGCCATCGAGCAGGTAGCTCCACACCGCAATCAACGGCAGCACGGCGAGGTAGGGCAGGTAGATGAACGCGGTGTCGCGCACGCTTTGGATGTTGGTCTGCATTTCGATGAACAGGTGCCCGGCCAACAGAAACAACAGGGCAAATCCGAGACTGGCAATCAGTGACCAGCCACCGGCAACCACCAGCGAACGGCGTAAGGCGAGGCGATCACGGGCGCCGATGGCGTGGCCGCACAATGCCTCGACCGCATGGGCCAGACCGTCCAGCGCATGGGCGGTCAGCAGCAAGCCGTTGAGCAACAAGGCGTTGGCGGCGACCGTCGCATCGCCGAGTCGCGCGCCTTGCACGGTGATCAGGAAAAATACCGATTGCAGCGCCAGGCTGCGAATGAAAATGTCGCGATTGACCGCCAGCAGCGGTCGCCAGCTCTGCCACAGCTTGAGTGCGGCCCAGACAATGTGCCCGGGATAGGCGCGCAGTGCGTTGCGCGTCAGCAGCAGGCCGAGCAGGGCGCCGCACCATTCAGCGATCACCGAGGCCCGGGCCGAGCCGACCACGCCCCAATCCAGACCGATGACGAACCACAGATTGAGGATGATGTTGATCAGGTTGGTGGTCAGCAGAATGGCCAACGGCGCCCGCGCGTTCTGGGTGCCCAGGAACCAGCCGACCAGCGCATAACTGGCGAGCGCTGCCGGCAGGCCGAACAGCCGGGTGTGGAAAAAGTCGCGAGTGAGTTGATCAAGCGCCGCCGACGGCTGCATGAAGTGCAGCGCTACACCGCTGAGCGGCACGCCCAAGGTGCCGAGCACCAGCGCCAGCCCCATCGCCAGCAGCAACCCCTGCAAGAGGATCTGCCGCAACGCCGCACCATCACTGCGCCCGGCGGCCTGAGCCGCGAAACCGGTGGTGCCCATGCGCAGAAAACCCATGGCCCACGCGAGAAAGGTGTACAGGCTGGCGCCGACCGCCACTGCGCCCAGTTGATGGGCGTGCGGCAAATGGCCGATGACGGTGCTGTCGACCAGCGCCACCAGCGGTACGGAAATATTCGACAGGATCATCGGCGCGGCCAGCGCCCAGACCTTGCGGTGGGTCGGGCGGTCGCGCCAGTCGGCAATCAGGTTGGACATGCGGGCTCCTTGGGGGAGCGGGCATTGTAGCGATTCATGCGATCCAATGTGGGAGCGAGCCTGCTCGCGAAGGCGATGTGTCCGTCGGCGTAGATCTCGGGGGCGCCGGCCATTCGCGAGCAGGCTCGCTCCCACAGGGGCGGTGGTATTAATGAATAATCCAGCTCAGCAGCCACAACCCCAGCAGCAACCAGATGATCCCGGCAATGATCGACGCATTCATGAACGCGCGAATCGCCGACCACAGCAGCATCAACCCGACGATCAGCGCGATGATGCTGATGATCGAAGTGTCCATCCCCAACTTCTTGGCCAGCCCGTCGACAAAGTTGCCACCGGCATTGCTCAGTATGTTGAACAGACCACTGAGGCCATCAACGATAAAGCGGATGACCGAACCGAGCGCCTGGCCGAGCCATTCGAAAAAGCTTTCTACCTGCATGTGTGCATCCTGATGAAAGAGCTGAACCTTGGGCCACAACGCCGGTGGCCGAGTTCCCTGCATGATAGAAGGTTTGCGCCAATCCTGTGTGGGAGCGAGCCTGCTCGCGAAGGCGTTGTGTCAGTGACATCAATGGTTGATGACGCACAGCATTCACGAGCAGGCTCGCTCCCACATGAGATCACCTGCGCTGCTTGCCTTTGGTGGACTTCCCCCCGAAGCTATACGCCTTCAGGAGAGCCCGATGAACCTTGTTGAACTGACCGAACGCCTGCACGCCATTCGCGACCGCAATGACTGGCGGCAATTTCACAGCCCGAAAAACCTCGCCATGGCCGCCAGCGTCGAAATGTCTGAGCTGGTGGAGATCTTCCAGTGGCTGACGGAAGACCAGTCGCGCCAGTTGCCGGCGGACAAACTCGCCCACGCCGGGCAGGAAGTCGGCGACATCGTCCTGTATCTGTTACTGCTGTGCAGCGAGTTGGGGTTGGACATGAATGAAGTGGTGCGCAGTAAGCTCGCCGACAGCGAACGGCGGTTCAACTGATGAGCGACCGGCATTTCGATCAGTTGGCGACCCGCTTCGCCGAGAAAATCTATGGCGGTGCCAAAGGCGCGATTCGCCTCGCGGTGTTGCAGGCTGACCTCGCCGAAGCACTGCCGGATCGTCCGTTGCGCGTGCTCGACATCGGCGGTGGTCTGGGCCACATGTCGCTGTGGCTGGCCGAACGCGGCCATGACGTGACCTTTACCGAGCCGGCCGAGCCGATGCTCCAAGGCGCCCGCCAGCGCTTCGCCGACGCGGGGCAGACCGCGACGTTCATTCAGGCGCCGTGGCAGGAACTGCTCGGTCAACTCACCGAACCTTACGATTTGGTGATCTGCCATGCGGTGCTGGAATGGCTGGCCGAGCCCCATGCGATCCTGCCGGTGCTGCACCAACTGACCAAACCCGGTGGCTGGTTGTCGCTGGCGTTCTACAACCGCGATGCGCTGATTTACCGAAATCTGCTCAAGGGCCATTTCAAGAAGATGCGCAAGAACGACATGGCCGGCGAAAAGCAGAGCCTGACCCCGCAGCAACCCCTCGATCCGCGCGAACTGGCAACGCAACTCGAAGGCCTGTGGCAGGTCGAAAGCCAGAGCGGGATACGGGTTTTTCACGACTATATGCCGGTGGAATTCCAGGCCCGCGCCGAACTTGTGGATTTGCTCGAGATGGAGCTCGCTCACCGTCGTCACCCAAGCTTCGCCGGGCTTGGGCGTTACCTGCACTGGATCTGCCGGCCGATCTGATCGGAGCGCGAAATGAAAGCACAATCGGGGTTATTGCTGATCTGTCTGGGGTTGGCCGCGTGCCAAGGCAGTAACCCCTACGTGGCGCAGTCGCGGCCCCTGCCGCCGGCACCGCCGCAAGCCGCCAATACCTTCGATCGCAGCGCTTACCCGGCGCCACCGCGTGATTATGGGCGTTACCGCAGTTGGGCCTGGCTCAACGGTCAATTGCCGCCGGGCACGGCCTGGGCTGATTCGGCGCAAGTGGCCGAAGCGGTGAGCAACGCGCTGGATCAACGCGGCTTGCGTCCGCTGCACGACAATCGTCCGGCTGACCTGTTCGTCACCGCCAACCTGCGTCTGGAAACCCGCTTGCGCCAGGTGCAGGACGATTACGGCTACTACGGTGGATACGGCGGCTATGATCGTTATGGTCGCGGTTACGGCATGTACAACACCGTGCCGATCGTGCGCACGTATCAGGAGCAGGTTGTGGTGGTGCGGGTCGATCTGTTCGACGCCGGCACTGGCCAACCGGTGTGGAGCGCCAGCGCCGAGACCGCGAACAAGGGCAGCCAGATTGATCGCACCGATGCGATTCGCGAGGCTGTCGAAAAGGCCATGTCGGCGTATCCTCCCAGTTAGCTTCCGGCAATCGGCAAGCTCCCGCAGGTTCATGTCTTCAAGTGGAGAAAAACCATGTTCCGCCGTCTCGCTTTACTGGCCATGGCCGCACTGCTCAGTGCCTGCGCCGCCAACCAGGTCAATCATGACTTCGATGCCAGCCGCGACTTTGCCGCCTATCGCAGCTGGAGCTGGAAAGAACCCGCCCTGCAATACCGCCCCGACGATCCGCGGATCAAGAGTGACCTGACCGAACAGCGAATCCGGCAGGCCGTCAGCGATCAGCTCGATCAGCGTGGCTTGCGCCCTGCTGCCGCCGGCGCCAAAGGTGACTTGAGCGTACAGACCTACCTGATTGTCGAGGATCGTCAGCAGCAGGTGACGACCAACTACGGCGGCGGTTGGGGTGGCCCGTGGAATGGCTATTGGGGCGCGCCGATGTACAACGAAACGCGCAACATCACCTACAAGGTCGCGACCATCCAGATCGACCTGCTCGACGGCAAGGACGGCAAACTGGTGTGGCGCGGCAGCGATGAGCAGATGCTCGCCAGCAAGCCGAATCCGGAGGATCGCAGCAACGCCATTCGTGAGACCGTCACCCGCATCCTCGCCAACTACCCACCGCGTTAACTGCTCTCAAAATCAACACGAACCCTGTGGGAGCGGGCAAGCCCGCTCCCACAGTTTCATTGGTTGATCAAAGTCAGCATTTCATTGCTAGTGGACTGGCTTGTTGCCAGCAGTCTCATTCAGCGCCGTCTACACTCAAATCCACCAATGGAGGTAGCGCTCGGCAGTGCGCCGGCAAAGGAGTGCGCGATGTCGCCTCGTTCGCAATTCAACGGCCCGGCCCGACAGCGCGGGGCGATCGGTCTGATGGCGGCGCTGACCCTTGGCCTGGCCTTGGTGTGCATGGTCCTGGTGGTCGACAGCGGGCGTCTGTACATGGAGCAGCGCCGCTTGCAGCGGGTGGTCGATGTCGCCGCGCTGGAGGCGGTCTCGCGAGGTGGCGATTGCCTGTCAGGTGCCAGCGCCAATGCTTACGCCACCGCCAGTGCGGCGCGCAACAATTTCACCGTGGCGCAAGGTGCGACCCTGGCCGTGACCTGCGGCACCGTGCAAACCGGTGCAAATAACCTGCGCGCCTTCGCCGCCGATGCCAGCAAAAAAGAAGCCATCAGTGTCGTCGCCACCCGGGTCGTGCCGACCAGTGTGGCTGCCGCGCTTTATGGGTTGTTTTCGCCGGGCAGCGTTTCGCCGACCACTCGCCTCGGCGCTACCGCCGTCGGCGCTTCCTCGATTCTGCCGCCGCAGGCGCAATTGACCATCGGCACCACGCTGGCGACCGTGGATGCCAGCAAGTCGGCGCTGCTCAACTCGATATGGGGCGGCATGCTCGGGGGCAGCCTCAACCTCAGCGTTGCTGGCTGGCAGGGGCTGGTGGACGCCAATATCAATCTGCTCAGTTACCTCAATCAACTGGCGCTCGATGTCAATGTCGATGCCGGCAACTACACCCAACTGTTGAGCAAAAACATCCAGATCGGCCAACTGATCGATACCGCCATCACCGTGCTGACCAAGGGTGGTAGCACCACCAGTGTCGCGGTCAACGGTCTGCTCGGGTTGAAGGCCGTGGTCGGCAGCACCCAAGTGGCGCTCGGGCAATTGCTGCAGTTGCAGACGGGAGCCACTTCTGCCGCGCTCAATGCCAATCTGCAAGTGTTCCAGTTGCTTGAGGCCGTCGTGCAAGTGGCCAACAGTCAGAACGCGCTGACCGCGACGGTGCCGTTGAGCATTCCGGGGCTGGTCAACGGCTCGGTCAAAGTCAAAGTCATCCAGCCACCGCAATTATCGGCCGTGGGCAACCCGATGCTGGCCAAGGCCGATCCCATGGGCGCCAACCGGATCTACGTGAAAACCGCGCAGGTGCGTACGTTGATCTCGCTGAACCTGCCGGTGCTGTCCAGTGTGGCCGGGCTGGCCAGCGCCATCGTCAGTACGCCGCTGGTGGGCGGATTGACGGACACGCTGAACAACCTGTTGCACCTGAACATTGCCGGCACGCTGAACTCGTTGTTCTGCGCGCTCGGTGGCACCTGTCAGCGCACAGATCTGAAGATTCTGCCGACGTCGAGCATCGACATCCTGCTGGAAGCCGCAGCCGCCGACAGCCATGTCACTGATTACAACTGCGTGAGCGATGCGAGCAAAAGCCTGACCACCCAGACCAACTCCTCGCTGGTCAAACTCAAGATCGGCAAGATCGACGCGACCAATGCGTTTTCCTCCGCGGCGGACGTCACGGTGCAGCCGCTGGCGTTGATTGATGTCGGTGTCATCACTTGCACCATTCCGCTGTTGGGCCTGGGCTCGGCCACCTGCGATCCCAACTCGCGCAAGCCATTTTATGGCGGTGGTCTCGGCGTGATGGTGGACACCTCGGTGGCCAGCACCCAGAACATCCACACCTACAACCAGCCACCGGAAATCAAGCAAACACCGCTGAACTACAGCTTCGGCACGCAGGGTGTGGTCAATAGCCTGAAAGGCACCTTGAGCGGGGTGCAGGTGCAAGCCTACAAACCCACCGGTTCGAGCCTGCTGGGCGGATTGCTCACCACCACTGCGGATGTCCTGGCCAGCGTCAACAGCACGTTGGGCGTGGTCATTGATAACTTGCTCAGCCCGGTACTCGACCCGATTCTTGACAGTTTGCTCGCCAACCTAGGTATCACCCTGAACAAGGTCGATGTCGGCGCCAACCTCAGTTGTCGGCCGCCCGGCCAACCGACACTGGTGATCTAGTCGTTCAGGGCAATCGGCAGTTCGATACAGAACCGCGCACCTTCGTCGCCATTACGCACGCTCAGGCGACCGCCCATGTTGTCGATGATGCCGTAACTCACCGACAAGCCCAGACCGGTGCCAACGCCGACCGGCTTGGTGGTGAAGAACGGCTCGAAAATACGCTCCAGCAAGCGCGGATCAATGCCGCCGCCGTTGTCCTCGACCCACAATCGCACCACGTGCTCATCGCACTCGGCATGCACGGCGATCCAGGGTTGAAAGTCTCGATTGGCCTCGCGTTTGCCGAGCAAGGCGTCACGCGCATTGACCATCAGGTTGATCAGCACTTGTTCGAGTTGATCGACATACCCGCGAACCTGAACCTGAAACCCCGCCTCTTTGATCCGTAACTCGACGCCTTTGCCGCGCAGCCCTTCCGACAATAGCGACAGCGTGCCTTCAATGGCATCGAGGGGGTTGAACGGATGCTGTTCGATTTCCGAGCGGCGGCCGAACACGCGCATGTGATCCACCACCCGCGCTGCCCGTTGCACCTGCGCATCGATGCGATTGAGCTTGTCGGTCAAATAGTCGATCTGCACATCGCCGTTGCTCAGACGCTTGAGCACATTGACGATGGCCATGCGCATCACGTTGAGCGGCTGATTGATTTCGTGGGCGAGACCGGTGGCCATTTCGCCGAGGGTGGCCATTTTTGCGCTTTGCGTCAGTTGCTGCTGGGAGCGCCGCACCTCGGTGTTGTCACGTCCCACGGCCTGCACCTCGACCAAGTGCCCTTGCTCATCAAACACCCCACGATCCGACCAGATCCACCACGCATGCTCGCGACCGGGCAGGCGCAAATTGATTTCGGCACTGCTCACCGGCTGTTCGGGGGTCAATTGCGCCAGGCGCTGGACGAAGGCGTCGCGCTGTTCGTCGGACATCCAGCCGCCCAGATTCACGCCGGGCATTTGCTCGGGCAGGCATTCCAGATACGTCGCCAACGGCCTGTTGCCGAAGGTCAGGGTCAGGTCCGGGCGGTAGCGGCAAATCATCGCCGGCGAGTCTTCCACCAGAATCCGGTAACGCTCTTCGCTGGCCTTGACCTGCTCGGCGGCGAGAGTGGCTTCGGTGACGTCCAGCCACAGTCCCACTGCTTCCACGGGCAGGCCGAGATCGTCGCGCAGCAGCTTGGCTTCGTCGAGCAGCCAGTGCGCATTACCCTGACGGTCGAGCACCCGATATCGCGTGCTCACCGAACCTTCGCGCAGTAACTGACGTGTGCGTTCGAAATAGCGCGGGCGGTCTTCGGGATGGACGTGTTCCACCAGTCGACCGTCGTCGCAGTCGGTGAGACTCCAGCCGAGCAACGGTTGCAGGCTGGCGCTGAAAAATGTCGGTTGCAGCGCGCCTTCGACATAGCGCTGCACATAGATCACGGCGGGGGCGCTGGCGATCAGATTGTCCAGACGTGCGTGGGCGGCGGCGGCCTGTTGCTGCTGATTCTTGATGTCGCTGATGTCGAGCATGAAGCCGACCAATCGGCGCTCGGCACCGATGCCCAGCGACCGACCCTGCAAGCGATACCACGATGGCAACGGCTGATCGCCGGGTTGCAGGCGCACACTCAATTCCAGTGGTGTGCCTTCGTCCTGCAAGGCTTGCAGATGACTACGCAGTTCATCGCGGTCGGCGGGATGCACCTGGCCGAACCAGTCCTGAATCGGCAGTCGCGGGGCGGTCAGCCCGAGGCTGGCGGCCAGGGCCGGGGCCAGTTGCACTTCGGCGCTGTCACTGCTGATCTCCCACCAACCGGTGCCGAGCAGCGCTTGCAGAACTTCGAGGCGTTCCAGTTGCTGGTGATGGCGATGCTCGCGCAGCCGTTCGAGCAAAGGCGCGGCCACGGCGGCGGCCAACAGCAGCCAGTCGTGATCGTTCAGGTCCGGTGCCTGTTGCTGCGCGTTGTAACCGGCGCAGAGCAACCACGCCGCGACGCCCTGCGCGTCGCGGTAGGGCACGGCGAAACCTTCGTGTGGGCCGAACAGCGCACTCAGGCGCGGTTGTTCGCTGGCCAACAAACGTTGCGGCAAGGCGCCGTTGAGACTGTCGAGGCCGGTGCCCAGACGCTGCTGATCACGCCAGATCTGTGGTGCCTGCAACGCGGCGTAGTGCTGATGAATCTGCCAGCCCTGACCTTGCTCATCGAGCAGTGCCACTGCCAGACAAGGGATGTGCAAGTGCTGGCTCAGGCGTTGCAATTGATCGCCCAGTACCTCTGGCAAGCGCGCGAGGCTGCCCAGGCGTAACTGATCGCGAACCTGCGTGGCCAGCAACTGACATTGCTCGCGACTGCGCGTCTGTCGCCGTTCGCCGAGCAGGTCACCGATGTCGAGCAATTGCAGGAGCCAGCCGGCACCTTGCGCCTGCACCCAACCACGCAAATGCAGGGGCGGACCGGCCAGGCTGAAAAAATCCAGGTCGAGCAACTGGCCTTGCCAGTCGGCGGGACGGCCCTCCAGCGCGAGGCTGCTGTGCGGCAACACATATTCCAGCAACGGCGCGGGATGGCTGGCGGACATCCGCTGCGCGAGGAAGTGGCGCAACGGTCCACTCAGATGAATGACCTGGCCATCGCCATCCAGATGCAACTGCAGGCCGACGCTCGGCACCACAGGCTCATCCAGTGGTTGGGCGGTTTCGGCGTGTCGATTGAGCAGGCGAGCGAACAGCTTGTCACCGGAACTCAAAATTGCAGGCTCGACGAGGCGCGCAATGTCGCAGGCAGGCGCGGTACCGAACCGATGCCCGGCAACACCAGAAACGGCAGCGCCTGATTCAATTTACTGGTGGGATAGTTGATGGTCACGGTCAGCACGCCGCCGGTATAGGTAATGGTGCTGTCGGAGGCGGCGTTGAAATTCAAGGCACCCGGCAGCCACGCCAATTGCCGGGTCAGCTCGGTTCTGGCCGTGGCGGTGACTGCGGCGGGGTAATTGGCGGTGGCCGGATCAAGTGCCACGCTGCGGCGCACGGCTTCAGCAGTCGATTCATTGAACGACTGCATCAACAACAGCGGCAGGCTGTAGCTGACCAGACCATAAAACACGGCAAAAAAGACGATGAACACCAAGGCGAACTCGATGGCGACAGCGCCTTTTTGCTTGCGGGGGAGGCCGGATTTCATGAGTGCGTCTACCCTGACAATCACTACGTAATATCAGCATAGAATCATTCGGCCAAAACGGACGTTTTTTACCGCATGCACAGCTTTGTCCTCCTGATCTGGCTGACGCTATGCGCGGCGCAAGATGCCCGACAGCGGCATATCGGCAACGGCCTGACCCTCGGGGTGGGTGGGTTGGCGGCGGTGTACTTGCTGGTGACCGGTCATACCTGGCTCGGCTCCGACATGGCGCAAGCGGGCTGGGCATTGCTGCTGGCCGCGGTGCTCTCTCTTCCCGGTTATATCTTGAAACGTTTTGGCGCCGGCGATGTGAAATTAATGACAGCCTTTGCGCTTGCGACGAACGGTACGCTGCTGCTCGGCGCGTTCATCGGCGCAGCGCTGTCCAGCGCTCTGTGGATCCTGTTGATGCCAAAACTCTGGTTGCATATGAGTCAAGGGCTTAGAGAACGTCTTCGATATCTAGGGCCAGACAAGTCAAAAAAGCTGCCATTTGCACCGTTCGTGCTGATTGGCACAATCCTGACTTTGCTTTGGATCCATTAGTCGCCCCATGCCACTACTGCTATGTACATAGTCGGAAAGTGCGTCTACTTTCAAATCAACGCTGTACAGCTTCATGCTGTCAGTACAGGAACGGTCAGCCTTTGGCCTGGGCATGGAGTGGCAAGTGAACAAGCTTACGTCTGCAGTAAAGGTTCTGGTGGTCGATGATCAGCCGCTGATTGTCGAGGAACTCTGCGAATTCATCGAAAGCAGCGGTTACCGTTGCGTGCCTTGCGAATCCAGCAAGCAGGCGATCGAACAATTCGTCGAAGACCCCGCCATCGGCCTGGTCCTGTGTGACCTGCATATGCCAGACATGGACGGCATTCAACTGGTGCAGGAACTGCAACGATTGGCGGGCAAGCAACGCGTGTTCGAAGCCATCATGCTTACCGGTCGTGCCGACAAGCAGGACGTGATCAAGGCCTTGCGCGCCGGCATCGCCGACTACTACCAGAAACCGATTGATCTGGACGAACTGCTCGAAGGTCTGCAACGCCAGGAAGCGGCATTGCAGGAACGGCAGAAAACCCTGCAATTGGGCCATCTGAATCAGAAGCTGCAATATCTCTCCGAGTCGATCGACGACCTCTACCAGGACCTCGACAAAGTCCGCCGTGGCCCTGCGCCTGCGACTGACGACAAGGCGGGGGAGATCGAAGGCGTGGAGATACCGGCGATTTTCAATCAGCTGTCGCCACGTCAGCTCGATGTCGCTCGATTGGTCGGCAAAGGCCAGACCAACTATCAGATCGCCTGTGAATTGGGGATTACCGAGAACACGGTAAAGCTCTATGTCTCGCAGGTATTGCGTCTGACGCACATGCATAACCGCACCCAGTTGGCCCTGGCCTTGTCACCCGGCAATTCGGGCCGGCAACGGGTGACCGCGCACTGACTTCAACTGACCTCGCTACTCGACGAGGTCATACCCCACGAACGCTACTGGCTTTGGGCTTGGGAAACAGGTTGTCCAGGGTTTCCAGCAACCGCACGTGATAGATCGGTTTACGGAACAGGTCCAGCACCTGCAAGCGCAGCATGTCGCTGACGTCCTCCATGTCCGCATGCCCGGAGGTGACGATCACCGGCAGATGCTGGCGTGAGGTGTGCTCACGCAGGCGCTTGATCAGCGACATGCCGCTTTCTTCCGGCATGCGCAGATCGGTGATCACCAAGGCGATATCGGGATGGCGGGTGAGGTGATGAAGGGCGAGTTTTACCGATGTCGCGGTATGACAGGTGAAGCCTTCGCCCTCCAGTAACTCCGCAAGTTCCAGCAGTGCGTCCTCCTCATCGTCGACGAGGAGCAACTGCTGGCGTGGAGAGTGTGAGGAGTTCATAGGCAACACCTGCAATGGACTGAGTGCTGACGGTAGAACCCAATGGCTGCATTGACAAGTTATCCGCCAAGTGCGGTCTGGATCTGGGTCAGAATCGCGGTGACACGAGTGCCGATGCCTGAACCGAATGCGGCAATCACCAGCGCCACCAGACCGACCACCAACGCGTACTCGATGGCAGATGCGCCTTCAGTGTCTTTGGCCAGACCTTTGAAAAATGCGGTCGTGGATTTGATCTTTTGAACAACGAGGGGATACGACATGAGAATTCTCCTTGAGCACGCCAGGTGTTGCGCGTTCGCAACATGATTTCCCTGTGCCAGCATCAGCATTGTCGGCATTCCTCGACCCTACAACTGTAAGAACGGATTAACACTTAAGTAGTAGTCGGCCGTTTGACGGCATAAAACGACGTTTGGCGCTTTAGGCCTCTACTTTCGTTGGATATTTCAGCCTTCGTAATGGCGTTTTGTTCGGGCTGCGCTACCGTCAAATAGCGAAATAGTTACTTGTTCATAGCTGCCTGATTGCGAAGTTATCTCGTTGAACGTCACGGGTCATTGCAAGAGAGACAAAGCGCAGCGGGAAAGGGAGAGCCGTCATGAACAGTCGCATCACTTTGGGTCTGGCCGGATTGTTCCTGGTGGGCGCCATCATTGCCGGATATTGGGGGCTGACATTGAGCCGGCCAACGGTGGCCGAACCGGTCGCCGCACCTGCCGTGGTACCGGTCGTAACACCCGCCACCAAGGCCGAACCTGTGGAAGACCCTACACGCCAACCCGTCGTGGTGCTGCTGCGGGACATCGCACCGTTCGTGAAAATCACCGCGGCCGACGTTGCCGTGGAGAAACTGCGCACGGCGCCCGCCGGTAGCCTGGGCAAGGTTGATCAAGTCATCGGCCGCACGCCGTGGCGCCCGTTGAGTGCCGGCAGTTGGCTGAGCGATGAAAGCTTCGAGCCGGGCAGCCAACTGGCACGGATGATTCGTCCCGGTGAGCGCGCACTGGCCGTGGCGGTGGATGAAGTGATCAACGTCGGTGGGCAATTGGCGCCCGGCGATTACGTCGATGTGCTGCTCTTCCTGCGCAAGGACGAAAGCAATCCGCAGGCCTCGGCGCAACTGGTGGTCCCGGCGGTGCGGGTGCTCGTGGTCGGCAGCCAGAGCGGCCTGACCAACGACGGCCAGCCAAGCAGCCCCGCGCGCAGTGACGATGAACGATTGAAACAGGAACAGCAACGCATGGCTGCACGCAGCGTGGTGCTGGCCGTGCCTGAACCGTTGCTCAACCGCTTGATGCTGGCCTCCGGCGCCGGGGTGTTGCGCTTGGCAGTGCGCAGCGCCGATGAGCAACAACTGGCGAAATACTGGGCTGGCGAAAGTGATGTCGCCACCCGTCTCGACACGCCGCGCCGCGACCTGCTCGAGTTCAGCCAATTGTCCCTGGCGCCACCGCCCAGACCACTCGCGGTGGCCGGGCAACCGACGGCGCGCAAACCCACCGTGGAAGTCATCCGCGGTGCCGAAAACGCTCAACCCACTCCCTGATTCGAGCAAGGACGCCTTTACATGCGCACACGCTTTACGCCCCTGTTCAACGGCTTGTTCCGAGCCTCGCTGCTGAGCGTCGCCTCGATCGGTACGGCCGTCGCCGCCGCGAGCAACTGCGCCGCCCTCGGTCCGTTGCCGGCGACATTGGAAGTTGGCGAAGGCCTGCAACAGTCGCTGCAATCACCCGTGGCAATCACCCGGGTGGCGGTGGGCGACCCGAAAATCGCCGACGTGCGCGTCACCGGCGATCAAGGCATCTTGCTCACTGGCGTCGCGCCCGGCGCCACCACGCTGATGATCTGGAGTGCCTGCGCCAGTGCTCCGCGCCAGAGCATGGTGTTCGTGCAGGGCAAGGCGAGTGCGGCGATGAAGGCGGTTTCATTGCCGGCCTCCGACGACCCGGGCCTGCCCTCGCAAGTGCAGACCGACATTCGCTTCGTCGAAGTCAGCCGCACCAAACTCAAAGAGGCCGGCACGTCGATTTACGGCAAAGGCTCAAACAACTTTTTGTTCGGTGCGCCCGGTACCGTACCCAACACCGGGGTCACGCCCGGCGTCGTGCCACTGAACAACATCGACCCGCGCATTGCTGTGCCGAGCATCCCGTTGGCCAACGACATGTTCAACATCGTCTGGGGTGGCGGCAGCAGTAAATTCCTCGGCATCGTCAACGCCCTGGAAGGCAGCGGATTTGCTTACACCCTGGCGCGCCCGAGTCTGGTGGCGTTGAGCGGGCAGAGCGCAAGTTTCCTGGCCGGTGGTGAAATCCCGATCCCGGTGCCAAGCGCCAACAGCAACAGTTACTCGATCGAGTACAAGGAATTCGGCATCCGCCTGACCCTGACGCCGACGGTGGTCAGCAATGACCGCATCGCCCTCAAGGTGGCGCCGGAAGTCAGCGAGCTGGATTACAACAACGGCGTGACCATCGGCGGCACCAAAGTACCGGCCTTCACCATCCGCCGCACTGACACCAGCATCTCGCTGGCCGATGGCGAGAGCTTTGTGATCAGCGGTTTGATCAGCACGCAAAACGCCTCCCAGGTGAACAAGTTTCCCGGCTTGGGCGACATCCCGATACTCGGCGCATTTTTCCGCAATTCCTCGATCAATCGTGAAGAGCGCGAACTGCTGATGATCGTTACGCCGCACCTGGTTCAACCCTTGGCCGTCAACGCGCCATTGCCGTCGTTGCCCGGTGAAAAGCTGCGCAACTACGACCCGAACTGGTATCGCCTGTACTTCCTCGAAAACGGCAACTTCGATAAACGCAGCGGGTTATCGCAATGAGCCAGAGCCTCAGTCAGACCTTCCTCGCCATCACCCGCAACGACACCGATCTTGAGTGGTTGCAAGGTGCGCTGGCGCCCCTCGGTCAGGTGGTCAGCGCCGGGGGTGGCAGCCTTGACGAGCTGCTGGCGCTGGTCGACGTGACCTTCGCCAGCCTGGTCTTCGTCGGGCTTGATCGCGATCATCTGGTGGCCCAGAGCGCGTTGATCGAAGGCGTACTCGAAGCCAAGCCAATGCTCGCCATCGTTGCCCTCGGTGACGGCATGGACAATCAGTTGGTGCTCAACGCGATGCGCGCCGGGGCTCGGGATTTTGTCGCCTACGGTTCCCGCTCCAGCGAAGTCGCCGGGCTGGTGCGGCGCCTGAGCAAACGTCTGCCAGCGGTCACGCCGAACGCCCAGCTCGGTGGCTTGACCGTGCTCTATGGCGTGCAAAGCAACGCCGACGGTGCACTGCTCGCCAACCACATGGCGCTGGTCGTGCAGAAGAGCGGCCAGCAAACCCTGCTGCTGGATCTGGGCTTGCCGCGTGGTGACAGCCTGGCCTTGCTCGGGCTTGAGAGCTCGTTCCATTTCGGCGATGCGCTGCGGCACTTGCGGCGGCTCGACGCAACCCTGATCGACAGCGCCTTCACCAGCGCAGAAGCCGGTCTGCGCATTCTTGCCTACGCGCATGGCGACGAACCGCTGGAACGCACCAGCGCCGCCGAGTTGTACATGTTGCTCAGTGCCCTGCGCCAACACTTCCAGCACATCGTCGTCAACCTTACCGGCCAGCCCGACAGCGAGGCGCTGCGCACCTTTGTCAGTCATTGCGACAAGCTGTTGTGGTACACCGACCAGAACGTGCTCGACTGTCGGCGCAACCTCGCCGTGCTCAATCTGTGGCGCGAAAAAGGCATGAAACTCGACCACGGCCGACTGCTGGTGGATCGCTACCTGCGCAACGTTGCACCGGACTCCGAAACCCTCGGCAAGACCTTCGGCCTGGAGGTGATCGCGGTACTCGCGTTCAGCCCGGAGATCCGCCTCAACGCGAAAAACCAAGGCGTGACCCTGTTCGAACTGGCCCCGCGTGAAGCCATCAGCCAGAGCCTGCGCACCCTCGGTGAACGCCTGGCGAAACGCTCAGAAGGCCTGGCCAAACCCAAGGCCAACTGGTTCAACCGCTTGCGAGGTACCTCATGACCGGCGAACAGCTGTTCGGCGGGCCGCAGCGCCATGCCTCCGGCAACACCGATCACGACGGCCTGAAACTGGTGCTGCACCGCTACATCATCGACGCCATCGAGGAGTCCGGGAAAAACCTGCTGGAGGGCTCGCGGCAGGTGTTGTCGCAATTTGTCATCGACAAGGTCGCCGAATACATTGCGCGCCTGCATCTGGCGATTTCCCGTTATGAAATGGAGCGTCTGGCGGAAGAAATCGTCGATGAACTGACCGGCTTTGGCCCACTGGAAGTGCTGCTGCGCGACAACGCGGTGACCGAGATTCTGGTCAACGGTCCGCACCGGGTGTTCATCGAACGCGATGGCGTGCTGCATCTGAGCGATTTGCGTTTTATCGATGCGCATCACGTCGAGCGGGTCATGCAGCGCATTCTGGCGCCGCTGGGGCGGCGTCTCGACGAGTCGTCGCCAATGGTCGATGCGCGCCTGCCCGATGGCAGCCGGGTCAACGCGATCATCCCGCCGATTGCCCTCGACGGGCCGTGCCTGTCGATCCGAAAATTTCGCAAGGACATGCTCAAGAGCACCGACCTGATGGCGATGCAAACCATCGATCAGGCGATCTACGACTTCATCGAAGAAGCGGTGGGCAAGCGCTGCAACATCCTCATCAGCGGCGGTACCGGTACCGGCAAAACCACGTTGCTGAACATCCTCAGCCAGTTGATCAATCCCCACGAACGTCTGGTGACCATCGAGGACGTTGCCGAATTGCAGCTCGACCATCCCCACGTCGTGCGCCTGGAAACCCGTCCGCCCAACGCCGAAGGCCACGGCGAGGTGAAGGCCAGCGACCTGATTCGCAACGCCCTGCGCATGCGCCCCGACCGGATCATCCTCGGCGAGATTCGTGGCGTCGAAGTGGTCGACGTACTCACCGCCATGAACACAGGCCACGACGGCTCGATGAGCACCGTGCACGCCAACAATGCCCAGGACGCCTTGCTGCGTCTGGAAACCCTGGTCGGCCTGACCGGGCGCACCATCGCCGAACGCACCCTGCGTCAGATGATCTGCGCCGCGCTGGATGTGGTGATTCAACTGACGCGCATGCCCGACGGGCGCCGCTGCGTCAGCGAAGTGGTGGAGGTGGTCGGCGTGCGTGACGACGTCTACGTCACTAACACCCTGTTTCGCCTTGATCGGCGCACCGGCTTCGGCTTTCTCCGCGAGGCGGTCAACCCGGCGGGCGACAAGTTGCGCCGTGAACCGACGCTCGCGCACTGAGGGCCAACGGCATGCTCAAACCGCTGTTGCTGATCGTGATCTGCCTGGTCTTGCTCGGGCTGTCGCTGCGGATGTTTTACAACGGCTGGCGGCAGGGCGGTGCCGAGCGGGTGCTCGACCGGCTCAATCAGGGGCAACCCCAACTGACGACGGATTCACCACGCTGGGCCGGCCTTGAACGGGCCTTTTTGCGCGCCGGACTGGGCCGCCCGACCGAGCGCATCGGTGTCTGGCTGCTGCTCTGGGCTTTCGCGATGCTCATCGGTTTTGCCTTGGCCGGATGGATCGGTCTGCTGGTGCTGATCGTGTTGCCACCGCTGGCGTTGCGCGTGTATGTCAGTTGGCGCTACCAGCGCCGGTTGCGGCGCATGATCGAACAACTGCCGCAATTGCTCGATCACACCGTGCGCAGTTTGAAGTCCGGGCGCACCCTCGCCGATGCGGTGCTCGGTGGCATCGAGGCCAGCGAATATCCACTGCGAGACGCCATGGGCCGGGTCCAGCGCAACGTGCAGTTGGGCGTGAGCCTGCCGGACGCCGCGTCGGATCTGGCGGAGCTTTACGAGCGTGATGAGTTTCGCCTGTTTGCCCTCGGACTCAAGGTCAATCATCGCTACGGCGGCAACGCCAGCGAGTTGCTGGAAAACCTCATCAAGATGATCCGCGAACGTGATCAGGCCTCGCGCCAGTTGCGCGCCATGACCGGCGAAACCCGCCTCACGGCGTGGGTGCTGGGCTTGCTGCCGATCATCATGGCCGGGTACTTCCTGATGGCCAATCCGATTTACCTGGTCGCCATGTGGCACGACCCGTCAGGGCAGCGGATGCTGGCCACGGCGTTCGGCATGCAGGTGATCGGCAGTCTTATCCTCTGGCGGATGCTGCGCAGCCTATGACGACGCCCCTGATGATCAGCGCCGCGCTGTTGCTCGGTGCCGCGCTGTTGCTGCTGGTCAGCCTGTTGGAACAACGCCGCCGCACCCGGCAGGTCAGTCGTCGACTGGAGGGCGATCTGTTACGGGAAAACCGCTTCGGCAACCTGTTGCAGGTGTTGGGCGACAGCAAAGTCGGCCAGCGCAGCGTCAAACTCGACAACGAAACGCAGAATCTGCTCAACCGTCTGGGCTGGCGCAGCGCGCGCCAGCGCTCGTTGTTCGCCGCCTGCCAGATCGGTTCGCCGCTATTGCTGCTGGCGCTGACGGTGTTGCTGCAATCGGTGTTTTTCCCCACCGTGGAAAAACAGTGGATCGCGCCGCTGTTCGCCCTCGGCGTCGGCTACCTGTTGCCCAAGCGACTGCTGGTGATTGCGGTCGCCCGGCGGCAGAAACAACTGGCGACCGAAATCGGCACATTCATTCCGCTGCTGCGCATCCTTTTCGAATCCGGCATGGCCGTGGAGCAGGCACTGCGTGTCCTCAGCCATGAGGGCCAGGCCTTGCTGCCAGTGCTGACTCAGGAACTGCGTCTGGTGCTGGCGCGGGTCGATTCGGGTCTTGAACTGGGCGAAGAACTGAACAAGGCCACGCAATTGCTGGCGGTGGATGAGTTCACCGACACCTGCGTGATCCTCCAGCAATTGCTGCAGCAGGGCGGTGGCGCGATGAAGTCGCTGCTGTCGCTCAAGCAATTGCTCGATGACCGACGCCTGACGCGTCTGCAGGAATACATCTCGAAGATGTCCGCGAAAATGTCCGTCGTGATGATGCTGTTTCTCTTCCCGGCGTTATTGATTGTCCTCGCCGGCCCGGGCTTCACTGCCCTGGCCAAAGCGTTGGGTGCATGAAGGAGTAGTGATGAAAGCAATGATTGCAGGTGCCTGTTTGCTGTTGCTCGGGGGCTGTGCCAATACCGGGCAAAATCCTTGGGAGGCGCTGACCAGCAGCGCCAGTTGCGGCAAGTTGAGTTCCGATCAGCAACTGTCGCTGAACCTGGCCGATGACATGGCCAATGACGGCAAGCTGCACGCCAGTCTGGCCAACCTGCAAAGTCTGCCGGACAACCTTGCCGATGTGCGTTTGCGCAAGGCCAAGGTCTATCGCCTGCTCGGTCGCAGCGAGGCCGAACCGTTGTATCGCAGCCTGCTCGGCACCTGCCTCGCCGCCGAGGCCGAGCATGGTCTCGGTCAACTCGCCGCAGCGAAATCCGACTACGGCCAGGCGCAGGCGCACCTGCAACGCGCCGCACGGTTGGCGCCGACCGACGAAAAAATCCGCAACGACCTCGGTGTGGTTTACCTCAACCAGTTGCGCATCGAAGACGCACGATTCGAATTTCTCACCGCCATGGAACTCAAGCAGAGCGATCAACTGGCCGCGCTGAATCTGGTGACGCTGTTGCTCTATCAGGACGACTGGAACCGCGCCGCCGAACTGGTCAGTCGTCTCGGCCTGAGCCCGGCACAGTTCAATGAGGCGCAGAGCCGCGCAGAAAAACTCAAAGTGCCAAACCGCGCCACCGTCGCCGTCACAGCGATGCTCAAGTCAGGAGAGCTGTGATGAAAATCGCAATTTTTTGCCTGGGCTTGCTGGCCCTGCCGCTGACCAGCCACGCCATCGACGCCGGCCCGGCCTCGGCCCAGCAACAGGAAACCGAAGGCTGGCTGCAACTGCAGAGCCGCAACAAAGTCGCCTCGCCGAAAGTGCAAACGGCCACGCCGACCGAGCGTGAACTGACCATGCAGCGCTGGCTGAAAAGCTATCAGCACGAGATCCCGCAGTTTTTCGATCAGGAGCAGGGCGGCAAGGTCGACAGTGGTTCGGGGGGCGGCGGCTGACGGTTTTTCAGCAGGTTTACCGCGTTATCGTTCATCGCGAGCAGGCTCACTCCTACAGGGGAATGCATTCCAAATGTAGGAGTGAGCCTGCTCGCGATGGGGCCTTTCCATTCAACCCTTCAATTGCAGTTGTTTAATAATGTGTGGAATTACCGGAACCGTCCCACAAGGTTTTCAGGTTGTCCGTCGGACGTGCGCTCACTAGTCTTGGGCTGTCGCTGCTAATTCAGCGACCGGGTGTGGAAACCTGCTTTCAAGTAGTTGCTTTGCATCAGCACCGTAATCGTTGCCGACGTCTTCGTTCGTCTGCAAACTGCGTCGCGGCGGCTGTGCGTGGGCAGACTTCGGTCTGGCCGGTTGCCTACTTATCGGTTTTCCACCCCGCGTACAGCTGCCACCTTTTTATCGTGTGGAAACGATCGGTAGGTGGCTCCAACAGCCAAGTAGGAGTTTTTTCATGGACAAACTGATCCCGACCCACCCCTCGAAACCACAACCCCGCTCGAAGAAATCCTGCGCGCCGAGGACCAGGCCAGAAACCGCGAAGCCATCAAACGCGCCCTCGATTTCTACCTGTGCCCCAATCCCGCCAAACCCCGCCAGCCGAGCACGATGTTCCTCGTCAATCCGAACGTCGACACCGAAAGCCTGCTCGCCCACGCCTGTGAATCACTGGCCAGTGCCAGCACGGCGACCAGCAACTTCGCCAATGAACTGAGCGGCACGCAGCGCAGCACGGTGTTGGGCATCCAGCAGGTTGTCATGCTCGCCGAACTGGCGGTGAACCGCGCGCTGGACCGGGTCGATCCACAGACCTGATCCGCAGGGATACCGCGTTATCGTTCATCGCTGGCTTGCCAGCGATGAGGCCCTTTCAGCCAACCCAATGTTTGTTGCCTGCCCGATCTGCGTGGGAGCCACTGCGGTGGGCTATCTGAAATCTGACGCCACCGCATTGACATTTTAATGGTGTCGAAATGATGGCTCGTGTAGATTGCGCCGCGCCCGGATCAGATGAACTGGTGGGCCGGTAGGGATGCCAAAGTGAATGTATGAACCCTGCTGAAACTGTTTTTAATGTTTTGGAAGGGAATCTCGCTTGAACACTTCTTGCCTGCGCCGCTCGTTGCTGGCGCTGTCCGTTGCTGCTGCCACCGTCAACACCCCGGCTGCCTTGGCTGTCACGCTCAATTACGATCTGAGTGGCGGGCCACTGGTCAGCATCAAGCAAAATTATGACTTCCTGAATCTCGTCGGCTCGATCAACGTCGTGGAGAGCTCGCCGTCGGCAATGACCAGTGCCGCGCGGTTTTCCGGGTCGCGGGTCAACGCTGAAATCGTCAACAAAGCTGCGATCACGATTGATGGGGCCACCCACGGTGTCGGGATCGACATCGATTCAGCGGGCATTTCCTGGGTCGAGCTCGACTCCAACTTCACAAATCAAGGCTCTGTCACCCTCAACGGTCTGGCCAACAGTGGCGAGTCGACGGGGATCGCGGTGAGGGACATGCCGATCACCGGCAACTTCATCAACTCAGGCGCTATCAGCGTGACCGGCAACAATGCGACAGGGGTTTCGCTGATTGGCACGACCATGGGCAACGGCGTGATCAACGAGGGCGCCGGCGCCATCGTGGTCAGCGGTAACAATGCTCGTGGCATTTATATGCAGAACACCTCGCAGTCCATGCCTATCTTCAACGCCTCGACGATCAAGGCTACCGGCAGTGGCTCAGAAGGTTTGACGTTGAACGGGGCAGCGTTTGTGCCGAAGCCTGGCGGCAATACCGACGGCCTGTTCAACCGGGGCATCATTTCCGGCGAAAGCATCGGTATCCATGTGAGCAATCAACCGGCGGCGCAAGGCTCGTTCAATATCACCCTCGCCGGGGGATTGATCGAAGGCCGGACTGCGGCGATTCAAGTGGACGATGGGCACAGTTATTTGTACTGGTGGGGCGGTGACGTCAAAGGTAATTTGCTCGGCCTGTCCGGGGTGTCGGTCGATGGCGAAGTCGACTTCGACGGTTCGCTGATCAAGTCAGGTTACGTGGCGATTCAGGAAGCTACATTAACCTTGATGCAGCCTCACACCACGATCATCGGCAATCTGGACATGGAGGAAGCCGACTCGAATATCGCGATGTCGGTCGGCAATGACACCGACATCAATCGGCCCATTCTGACTGTCACTGGCACCACTGAAATCGCACCGGGCGGCCACTTGCAGTTGCAGGCACGCACCAACGATTTCCGCACTGCCGCTGCAGGCAACCGTTACACCCTGATCAGCTCGGGCAATCTGGTCGGCGGAGAAAATCTGAGCGTGGTGTCGACTTCCGCGCTGCTGGATGTAAAAACCTTTGGCGTCGAAGGTAACGACATCAAGGCGCTGGTCAGCACCAAGTCGCAGGATGTCGTGACGGAAAACACCCTCAATGCCGGCGGCAGTCGTAACGCGGCAACGGCAGTGAGTCGCCTGTCCGGCCTGATGTCACGTATCAACGAGCAGGATCCGGTATTCCAGACCTTCGCCAATGCCAGCACCGATGCGCAACTGGCGCGCCTGTCAGAAAACCTCAGCCCGGATGTCAGCCGTGGTGTGCTGCACGCCGCCACCAACAGCCAGACGCTGGTCTCCGGGGTGATCAACGAACGCTCCAGCCGCGTACGCAATGCAACCGGCTCGAGCGAAAAAGGCGTGTGGCTGCAAGCCTTGAGCAACGACGCCAATCAGGACGAACGTCGCGGCGTGTCGGGTTATGACGCCGACAGCCACGGGATTGCCGTGGGTGCCGACGGCCAGTTGAATGCCGACACGACTTTGGGTCTGGCTTACAGCTACCTCGATACCGACGTGAAATCCGACCTGGGCAGCAAGACCCAAGTCACCGGTCACGCGCTGACGGTCTACAGCAACTGGGTGCATGACAACTGGTTCGTCGACACCTCGCTGATGTACGGCTGGAACGACAACGAGTCCAAGCGCTACATCGCCGGCACTCGAGCCAAGGGTGATTACGACAGTGATGTGTTTGGTGTCAGCGCTCTCGCCGGTTACAGCCTGCGCCTGATGCCGGATGTCGTGCTAGAGCCGCAAGTCGGTGCACGTTATGCCAACGTGGGCATGGATTCATACCGCGAGAAGGGCAGCGCCGCCTCGTTGAATGTCGGCAGCCAGCGTTACGAAGTCGGTGAGTTGGGCATGGGCGCGCGCCTGGCCGCTGCGTTCGCGGTGGGCGCCGGCAGTCTTGAGCCTGAAGCAAAACTCATGGCCTGGCATGACGTGATTGGTGACAAGGTGGCGACCCAGTCTTCGTTTGTACAGGGCGGCGACTCGTTCACCAGCCGCGGCACCACGCCGGTACGTGACAGCTATGAATTGGGCCTGGGCGCGAACTACCGGATGGGCGCGTGGAGTGTCGGCGGTTCGTACAACTACGTGACGGCCAGCGGATTTGATTCCGATGGCTTCACGGCGAAGGTGCGTTACGCGTTCTGATCCAGCCTCGGCACCGCGTTATCGTTCATCGCGAGCAGGCTCGCTCCCACAGGGGAATGCATTCCAAATGTGGGAGCGAGCCTGCTCGCGAAATCGGTCTGACAAGCGCCGCACCTTCTACAACTGATAACTGAAGCTGATGCTGTAACGCGCCCGGCGATTGAACGTATCCAGCGCTTCATCCGACATCGCCTTCGCTGCCTCCAGCGCAATGTTGTAGTACTTGGCGTCGCCGAACCTCAAGCCCACCGCCGCCGACGACAGGTTGTTGGCCTGCACCGGCAATTCATTGAACCAGCTGCGCGAGCGATCAAGCACCACGTACGGTTGCAGGATGCGCACCCAGTTGCCGTCGCGATTGAAACTGTAGTTGACCTCGTAAGCCACCCCCCAGCCCTTGTCGCCCGATGCCTGATCATCGGGATAACCGCGCCCGAAATTCTGCCCGCCGAACACCGCGCGCTCGCTGTCGGGGAGGGTGTCGTCGCTCCAGTACAACGCCGCCGACAGCACGCCTTGCCAGTTGTCGAAGAACTTGTCGCTCTGCACACCTGACAGGCGCACGCGGAAGAAGTCGAGGTCGATGGCGTTGTTGTTGGTCTTCGCGCCCATGCTGTCGAGGCCCTGGTACACGCCACCGCTGAGGATCCGCAGCTGCCGGGCATCGGCCTTGCGCCAGTCGCTTTCGAAGGCGAGGGCGCGGATGTCGGTGCGTTCTTCGACGCTCAGCGGGTAGCCGATGACGTTGTAGCGAGTCTTGTCATTGACCGCGTACAGCCGCGCTCCGGCGGTCAGCAGTTCGTTGGAAGCGGCGATCAGCGGCAGGGTGAAGCCGATCGAATAGCGGTCGTTCTCGCGGTGCGGTTTGAGCTGTAGGCCGTTGTCCAGCAGCACGTTGGTGCCGGGGTCGGCACGGTAGCGTGACGCGGACAGCGCGAGTTGTGTGCCTTCGGCATCAAGGAACTGGTTGTAGTCGAGGCGGTAGTAATGTTCTTTGTCGTCACCTGGCGGAAACAGACCGCTGAGGCTCAATTGCTCGCCCATGGACGTCTGCGAGTTGCTGCTGACACCGAGCAATGCCTGCGTGCCGTTACGGTTGTCTTCGGTGGTGCTCAAGGTGCTGGTAAACGGTTTGCGGCTGGCCTGGGCAACCAGCGTCGTTGCACCGTCGGTGGTGCCCGGCGGTGGCACTTGTGCCTGGATCGTCACGCCGGGGATGCGCGTCATCAACGTGGTGTAGCGCTCGAACGTCTTGCGGGTCAGCGGCCGTTCGGCCTGGATTTTTGCTGCCAGTTTGTCGAGCAGGCCTTTGACCCGGCCGACATCACCCTGCATCTGCACGTCCCGCACGTAACCTTCAACCAGTACGACGCGAGCCACGCCGTCGTCGAAATTCTGTTGTGGCAAGAATGCGTAGGACAGTAGATAGCCGTCCTGCTGATAGCGGCGGGTGATGTTGCGCGTTGCTTCGATCAACTCGGCGAGGCTGGTCTGATGGCCGATCAGCGGTTTGTAATTGTCGGCCAACTCATTCAGCGGATAGATCGTGCCGCCCTCGATCTGAACGGTTTTGAGATTGACCTTGGTGCTCATCATCAACGGTTGCGCGGCAGCCGCACCGGGCTCTGGCACTTGCAGCGGCGCGGCAGCCGGGCGATAGGCATCGGCCGGCAGGTTCGGCACGGGCAGGTTGCGGATGGTTTCGTTGCTGTTGAGAAAACTGGGCAGGGTGTCGGCGAGGGCAGCGGAACTGAGACTGAGGAACAGCAGGGACGCCATAACGCGCATAGGACACTCCGTGGTCAGGTCGCAGCTCGAGGCTGTTTTTTCCTAAGAAAAAAGCGGAAGACTCGTGGGAATCTTCCGCCCTCAACCAAGCGTAGGCGCTGTAGGTGAGGCCGTCGAATCGGCCAGGTGCAATTTAGCGTTTGTTGCCTCCCAGGGCGCCGGTCAGGCCGCCGATTACTCCGCCCAGACCGCCCGTGGTGCCGCCGGTTGCGGTGCCGCCGTTGACCAGCCCACCCACTGCTGCGACGGTACCGCCGACGTTGTTGACCAGACCTCCGACGGCTGTGGTGACCGGGTTGTTGGTGGCGGCAATCGCGCCGCCCAGATTGCTCACCGCACCGCCGACCTGATTGGTAAGCCCGGCGACTGGCGAGCCGAGACCGGTGGTGGCGCCGACATTTTGGGTCAGGCTGGTGACTGCGCTGGTGACTGGATTCAGGCCTGCACCGACGGTGGCCCCGACAGTGGCCAGTGGCGAAGTCGTTGCCGTGATCGGTGAACCCGAACCGCCGAGCACGGTGTTGAGCGAAGCGACGGTGTTACCCAGTCCGCCTGCGGTAACGCCACCGGCACTCACCACGCCGTTGGTATTGCCGGCGTTCAAGCCAGAGCCGACGTTGACCACTGCGCCGCCCACGGTTTGCAACAGACCCGTGCCGCCGAGGCCGCCACCCAGTCCACCGCCGACCCCGCCGCCAGTCCCGGACCCGGTGCCGTTGGATACCAGACCGCCAGCCTTGCCGACGGCGGTACCTGTGTTACTCAAAGCACCGCCGAGGGTGTTGGTCAGCGCGTTGCCGTTGCCGGCATCAGTCACCTTGTCGCCGACACCGTCCACGGTGCTGCCGACTTTCTGGATCACGCCTTTGAGTGGGTCGCCCAGACCGGTGGCATCGCCGATTTTGTCGGTGGTGCTTTCAACCATGGCGATCACCGGCACCAGGCTGGCGCCGACTTTATCGGTCAATTGGCTGGTTGGACCATTGGTCAGCGTGGTGTCGAGGGTATTGCCGAGCATGGTGACTTTCTCGCCAACGCTGTCGAGCACTGGTGCGACTTTGGTGACCACGCCGCCGACCACGGGAACGCTGCCGGTGGCGGTCGCCAGTTTGCCGCTGAGGTCGGACACGCCGTTGCCGACGTCCGTGACAACACCGCCGACCGAGGCCACGGTGGTGGTCAGGCCTTTAGGGTCGGTGGACAGTTTGCCGACGCCATTGGCGATGCCATCGCCCAGCGTAGTGACAACGTTGCCAGCGGTGTTCGCCGCGCTCTGCACCACACCGCCGACCACCGGCACGGTGCTCAGTGAGTCACCAATTTGACCGACGCCATCGCCGACACCGCTGACGGTTTTACCGACATCCTGCACCAGCGTGGTGGTCACCAAAGGTGTGGTGGTTGGATTGGTCGGATTAGTAGGGTTAGTCGGATCCGTCGGGTTGGTTGGATTGGTCGGGTCAGTGCCACCGGTTCCGCCGGTGCCTCCCGTACCGCCAGTGCCACCGGTTCCGCCAGTACCGGCGGTATCACCTGTGCCTCCGGTACCTCCAGTGCCACCCGTGCCAGCGGTGCTGCTGTCCGGCGAAGAACTGCCGGAACTGCTGTGATGGCCGCCACCGCCGCTGCTGCAACCGGCGAGGCCGAGGGAGAGAATCAATGCCAGAGCGATTGCTGATTTGCACCACACGTCTTGAGTTTTCATGATCGAGATTCCTTGCACCTGTCACAACGTTCGTTGCCTTCGATGGCTCACCGATCTGTCGCCGGTGATGCCTCGTCCGTTGTGTCAATCTCAGCCCGGGGGCAGGGAGCCGACCATTCTCAAGTTGGTATTAACGCCTTTATATATAAAGTGAAATCCAGCGCCTAAGGACTAATACCCACGGTATAAACGGGCAAAAAAAAGCCTTGAAAATCAAGGCTTGGTGTTTGTCGAGGAAGGAGGAAAGGAGCGGAAAAACTTAAGTGATATATACACAATTTACGGGTCGGCCCCAGTCTCCAGTGCGTTGAAAACGCTGTGGTGACAGGGAGCTTTTGTGATGAGGGGATTTCCTTCGCACAATTGCTGTGTTTGCCACCCACCTTTGGAGTCAGGCGATCGGCTGCCAATTCCCCACCATGTGCTCCAGATCCCCCGCACCCACCAGCCGCAACTCGCCACTGGAGCCCGCTTCGCTTGCCAGCAACGTCACCTCGCTCGGCAATCGCACCGGTTTGCGAAAGTGCACCGTGACTTCCAGATTGGCCTTGGGCAAGTGATTCGCCAGCGCCGCGAGTGTGCGGGCCTTGTTCCACAAACCGTGGGCGATGGCCGTGGGAAAACCGAACAGTTTCGCACTCGCCGCGCTCAAGTGGATCGGGTTGTAGTCGCCCGACACCTTGGCGTATTGCCGGCCAATGTCGGCCGGCGCTTGCCAGTGCGCCACTTCAGTCAGCGCTTGCGTCGGCTGCCAATGTTGTTCGACGGCTTCACCGTCAAGCTTCACCCCGCGACAGAGAATCTGGCTTTCGGCTTGCCACAACGGTCCGAGCTGATCATCCAGCGTGGTCAACAAATCGAACGTCACCCCCTTGGGATGCGGTTGCAGATTAGTCACGCGCACGCTGACTTGCGCCCGACTGATCCCGCCCATCGGCCGCAGCACGCGAATGCGGTTGCTCAGATGAATCAGTCCCAGCAGCGGAAACGGAAAATCCCTCGCCGTGAGCAATTGCATCTGCAAGGCAAATGCGAGGATGTGTGGATAAGTCGGCGGCAGCAGACCGTCGTCGGTAAAACCGCAGACCTTGCGATAGTCCGCCAGGCGTTTGCCATCGACATCGACCCAGCAGCGCAAGCCGCTGTCAGGCAGTTGCGTGCCGGTAATCTTGCGTCGTGTTGCCGCCCGCGCATACAAACCGGGCAGACCCGGTTCGCGATCCAGTGTGTGCCATTCGATGCTCATGCCTAGGCCCCCAGAACACTTTGTCCACAGACTCGCAGCGCCTGCCCGGTGAAAGCGCCGGTGCCCGGTTGCGCCAGCCACGCGACGGCCTCGGCGACGTCCTGCGGCAAGCCGCCCTGGCCGAGGGAACTCATGCGCCGTCCGGCTTCACGCAGGCCGAAGGGAATGTGCGCGGTCATCTGCGTTTCGATGAACCCCGGCGCCACGGCGTTGATGCTGATGCCGCGTTCCAGCAGCGTCGGTGCCCAGGCCTGGGTCAGACCGATCAGGCCAGCCTTGCTCGCGGCATAGTTGGTCTGCCCGCGATTGCCGGCGATGCCGCTGATCGAGGCGAGCAGGATCACCCGCGCATTATCTTTCAGCGTGCCGCTGTCGAGCAGGGCTTTGGTCAGCACCTGCGGCGCGTTGAGGTTTACCGCCAGTACCGCGTCCCAGAACTCCGGGGTCATGTTCGCCAGTGTCTTGTCGCGAGTGATCCCGGCGTTGTGCACGAGGATGTCGAGGCCGTCGGGCAACTGTTCGATCAGTTGCGTGGCAGCGTCTTCGGCGCAGATGTCGAGGGTGATGCTGCGGCCGCCGAGCCGTGCGGCGAGGGCTTCAAGATCCGTCTTGGCTGGCGGCACGTCGAGCAGAATGACCTCGGCGCCATCGCGCGCCAGGGTTTCGGCAATCGATGCGCCAATGCCGCGTGCCGCGCCGGTGACCAGCGCCTTGCGCCCGGCCAGTGGCCGCGTCCAGTCAGTGACCGGCGTTGCGCATGCCGTCAGGCGAATCACTTGTCCGGAAACGAAAGCACTTTTCGGCGAAAGGAAAAACCGCAGCGGGCCTTCGAGTTGCTCTTCGGCGCCTTCACCGACGTAGATCAATTGCAGCGTGCCGCCGCTGCGCAATTCCTTGGCCAGCGAACGGGAGAAACCTTCCAGCGCCCGTTGTGCACTGGCGGCGAACGGATCACTGAGGGTTTCCGGGGCGCGGCCGAGGATCACCAGATGCGCGCTGGATTCGAGGTTTTTCATCAGTGGCTGGAAGAACTCGCGCAGCTGTTTGAGCTGATCGGTCTGTTGCAGATGGCTGGCGTCGAACACCACCGCCTTGAGTTTCGGACCGAGGCCCGGAATCCATTCGGTGGCGCTCGCCGGTTGCTCGCCGTAGCGGTAAATCCCCTCGGTCAAACGATTGGCGAAGGCATTCACGCGTTCGGCCAGCGGCCCGCCACCGATCAGCAGCGCACCCTCCACCGGCCGCAGGCGTCCGGCCTGCCAGCGCTCCAGTCGCACCGGCGCCGGCAGGCCCAGAGCACCGACCAGACGATGGCCGATGGACGAGTTGGCGAAGTCGATATAGCGGTCAGACATGGAACGCTCTCCAAAAGTTGGGGTTCAAAGTGTGGACTACCAACGGCAATCAATCGTTCGATCCACGCAATAAGGCCTACGCTAGAACAGCAGAGTAGACCACTGACCCTGTGGGAGCTGGCTTGCCAGCGATGGCGGGCTGTCTGCCACTGAAGGTATTGGATGTGCCGGCCTCATCGCTGGCAAGCCAGCTCCCACAGGATTTGATGCGAATATGGACATCTAACAAGGAGCTTTTCATGAGTCAGCTGCGCCGCGTCGCGATCATCGGCGGTAACCGTATCCCTTTCGCCCGTTCCAACGGACCGTACGCCACCGCCAGCAATCAGGCGATGCTCACCGCCGCCCTCGAAGGCCTGATCGAACGCTACAACCTGCACGGCCAGCGCATCGGCGAGGTCGTGGCAGGCGCGGTGCTTAAATTGTCACGGGATATGAACCTGACCCGCGAATGCGTGCTCGGCTCGCGCCTGTCACCCTCGACCCCGACCTATGACATTCAGCAAGCCTGTGGCACCGGCCTGGAAGCGGCGCTGCTGGTGGCGAACAAAATCGCTCTCGGGCAGATCGACAGTGGCATCGCCGGCGGCGTCGACACCACTTCGGACGCGCCGATCAGCGTCAGCGAAGGCCTGCGCAAGATCCTCCTGCAAGCCAACCGCGCCAAGACCACCGGCGACAAACTCAAGACCTTCCTGCAATTGCGCCCTCGGCACTTGATCCCGGAATTCCCGCGCAATGGCGAACCGCGTACCGGCCTGTCGATGGGCCAACACTGTGAGTTGATGGCGCAGACCTGGCAGATTCCCCGCGAGGATCAGGATCAACTGGCCTTGGAGAGCCATCTCAAACTGGCCGCGTCCTACAGCGAAGGCTGGCACAACGATTTGATCACCCCGTTTCTCGGCCTGACCCGCGACAACAACCTGCGCCCGGACCTGACCCTGGAAAAACTTGCATCGCTGAAACCGGCCTTCGAAAAAAGCGCAAAAGGCACGCTGACGGCGGGCAACTCCACGCCATTGACCGACGGCGCTTCCGTGGTGCTGCTCGGCAGTGAGGAATGGGCGAAAGAGCGTGGCTTGCCGATTCTTGCTTACCTGCGCGACGGCGAAGCGGCGGCGGTGGATTTCGTCAACGGGGCCGAGGGCCTGCTGATGGCGCCGGTGTACGCGGTGCCACGTTTATTGGCGCGCAACGGGCTGACCTTGCAAGATTTTGATTACTACGAAATTCATGAAGCCTTCGCTGCGCAGGTTTTGTGCACACTCAAGGCCTGGGAGGATCCCGAATACTGCAAAACCCGTTTGGGGCTGGATGCGCCGCTCGGGTCGATCGACCGCAGCCGTCTCAATGTCAAAGGCAGTTCGCTGGCCGCGGGGCATCCGTTTGCCGCGACGGGGGGGCGGATTGTCGCGAACATGGCGAAATTGCTGGATGCGGCGGGCAAGGGGCGCGGGTTGATTTCGATTTGCGCCGCGGGCGGCCAAGGCGTCACCGCAATCATCGAAAGATAAACCGGATCCTGTGGGAGCGGGCTTGCCCGCGATGAGGCCATCAGATTCAATATTTTTATTGACTGGGATACCGCCATCGCTGGCAAGCCAGCTCCCACAGGTTTATTTGGGCATGTTCAAGGACGCTTACAGGCGGATGTCAGATTCTGTCGCAAATGCCCTCAACACCGATCAGCAACATTTACCACCGCCTCGGCTATGATTCGCTGCGGTCAGATTTTCGGCACAGTGTGTGCATTCTCAAGGTTCACAGGTCGGCAACCCCTCCCCGTGACGCGAGGATTGCCGTATAACGAGTGACATTCGCGTGTTTGGTAATAAAGGACCCACAATAAAAGCTGATGAAGACTCCAAAACGCATTGAACCCCTGATCGAGGACGGTCTGGTCGACGAAGTGCTGCGCCCACTGATGAGTGGTAAAGAAGCAGCTGTTTATGTGGTGCGCTGCGGCAATCAGTTACGTTGCGCAAAGGTCTACAAGGAGGCGAACAAACGTAGTTTCCGCCAGGCGGCCGAGTATCAGGAAGGCCGCAAGGTTCGCAACAGCCGACAGGCTCGAGCGATGGCCAAAGGCTCCAAGTTCGGTCGTAAAGAGACTGAGGATGCCTGGCAGAACGCCGAGGTGGCGGCGCTGTTCCGTCTGGCCGGTGCCGGTGTGCGCGTGCCAAAACCGTACGACTTCCTCGACGGCGTATTGTTGATGGAGCTGGTGGCCGACGAATTCGGCGATGCCGCGCCGCGTCTGAACGACGTGGTGCTGGAGCCGGATCAGGCACGCGAGTATCACGCGTTCCTGATCTCGCAGATCGTGCTGATGTTGTGTACCGGTCTGGTGCACGGTGACCTTTCCGAGTTCAACGTGCTGCTGACACCGACCGGCCCGGTCATCATCGACCTGCCACAAGCGGTGGATGCGGCGGGCAACAACCACGCGTTCAGCATGCTTGAGCGTGACGTTGGCAACATGGCTTCATATTTCGGTCGTTTTGCACCAGAGCTGAAGCAGACCAAATACGCCAAGGAAATGTGGGCGTTGTATGAAGCCGGCACCCTGCACCCGGCCAGCGTGCTGACCGGCGAGTTCGACGATCCGGAGGATCTGGCCGATGTCGGCGGGGTACTGCGCGAAATCGAAGCGGCGCGGCTGGACGAAGAGCGCAAGCAGGCGATTCGTGCAGCAGATGACGAGCCCAAGGGCAAGTCCGACGAGCCACCGCCTCCGCCATGGATGCAGTGATCGTTTAAAGAAAAACCCGGCTTCGGCCGGGTTTTTTTGTGTCCGCGCATTAAAAAGGACAGCAAAAATCCCCTGTAGGAGTGAGCCTGCTCGCGATAGCGGTGGTTCAGTCGACAGAGAGGTTGATGGTGCCGACGCTATCGCGAGCAGGCTCACTCCTACAGGGATCTGTGGTGTTCTTGAAATGTGTGTGGGAATCTTGTCTGCCTCCGCACACTCAAGGACTGAATGTGACTACCCCCCGCAATGCCCGCCTGATTATCACCGCCCGGCTGATCTCTGATTTCGGCGCTTTCCTCAACATGGTCGCGCTGGCCACGTACGTCTATCTGCTCAGCAACAGCGCCATGAGCGTCGGGATCTTCCTCGCCAGTCGAGTTGGTGGCGGGATTTTCGCCAGCCTGATCGGCACGCGGTTTTATCGGCGCTGGAGCGGACGTTCGCCGCTGATTGCCTTCGATCTGTTGCGCGCCGCAGTGCTTGGTCTGTTGCTGATCGTTCCGGTCAGCCAGCAAGCGCTGCTGTTGCCGCTGATTGCCTTCGGACTCGGCTTCGGCAATTCGATGTTCGCCATCGGCCTCAACAGTCAGTTGCCGCGTTTGATCGAGCCCGCACACTTGCTCAAGACCAACGCCTGGATCACGTCGGCTTCTTCAGCGGCGATGGTCGGCGGCAGTCTGGTCTCGGGATTGCTGGTAGCGGGGTTTGGTTTCGAAACGGTGTTTGCTCTGAACGCACTGACCTACTTGCTGGCCGCACTGTTGATTGTGCCGCTGCGTTTCGAAGCACCGACCGATAACGCGGAGCCTGAGCGCGGCGAATGGTCAGCCCTCAAGCAAGGCCTGCGTAGTGCTCCGGTGATTGCCGCGATGCTTACCGTGACGATGGCCGATACCTTGGGCAGCGCCGCGCACAACGTCGGTTTTCCGATCATCTCGAAACTGCTCTCGCCAGAGTCGGCGAGCACCACGCTCGGTCTGATGCTGGCGGTGTGGGCCAGCGGCAAACTGCTCGGCGCACGGATCGCCAGTCGCATGAAAGGCTCGGACAACATCCATCTCGAACGGCGATTTTTCTTCGGCGTGGCGCTGATGTCCTGCGGTTTCATTCTGATGTTTCAACAGCACAGTCTCTACGGATTGTTGCTGTTCTCATTGCCGGCGGGGCTGGGTGACGGCTTCTCGGAAGTCGGTCTGATGTCACGGTTGCAACGCGAACCGGAACACCTTCGCCTGCCGATTTTCAGTTTCCTGACGTTGCTGCAAATGACCGGGTTCGGCGTCGGCATGTTGATTGCCGCGCCGTTCTACCAATGGTGGACGCCGGGTGCCGTGGTCATGTTGTTCCACGGCATTCCCCTTGGCACATTGCTGGTGGTGAAGGTGCTGGCGCTCAGGCGCGGGCGGGTTGTGCGCAGCAGCCCGACGCCAGCTCCTTGAGGATCGGGCAATCAGGGCGATGGTCGCCCTGACAATGCTCGACCAGATCCTGCAAGGTGTCGCGTAGCTCGCCGAGTTCGCGGATCTTCTGGTTCAACTCGTCAATGTGCTGCCGGGCCAGCGCCTTGACATCGGCGCTGGCGCGCTGGCGATCCTGCCAGAGTGTCAGCAGTTTGCCGACTTCTTCGAGGGAAAAACCGAGATCGCGCGAACGCTTGATAAAGGCCAGTGTGTGCAAGTCATCGTCGCCGTAGACCCGATAACCGCTGTCGGTGCGATGGGCCGCTTTGAGCAAACCGATCGACTCATAGTAGCGGATCATTTTCGCGCTCAGGCCACTGTGCCGGGCCGCTTGGCCGATATTCATCGGTGCTCCTCCAGATCCTTGGGTTTCCAGGTTTTCAACAGTAGCGCATTGCTCACCACGCTGACGCTCGACAGCGCCATCGCCGCACCGGCCAGCACCGGGTTGAGGAAGCCGAACGCTGCCAGCGGAATGCCGATCAGGTTGTAGACGAAGGCCCAGAACAGGTTCTGGCGAATCTTCGCGTAGGTCTTGCGGCTGATCTCCAGCGCCGCTGGCACTAGCCGTGGATCGCCGCGCATCAGCGTGATGCCCGCCGCGTGCATGGCGACGTCGGTGCCGCCGCCCATGGCGATGCCGATGTCGGCGGCAGCCAGTGCCGGGGCATCGTTGATGCCGTCGCCGACCATGGCGACGACGCCGGTTTTCTTCAATTCGGCGACGGTGGCAGCTTTGTCGGCCGGCAGAACTTCGGCATGGACGTTTTTAATACCAAGGGCTTCAGCCACCACGCGCGCACTGCCGCGGTTGTCTCCGGTCAGTAAATGGCTGTGGATATCGCGTGCGGCAAGTTGTTGCACCGCTTCCAGTGCCCCCGGCTTCAAGGTGTCACCGAAGGCGAACAAACCCAGCACGCGCAGCTCGGGGCTTTGTTCGATCAGCCACGACAGGGTTCGGCCTTCGGCTTCCCATGCCTGGGCAGATTCGCTCAGATTACCGGCGTGCAAACCATTTTCGTCCAGCATCCGTCGGTTGCCCAGGGCCAGACGCCGCCCGTCAAGCGTGCCGGCGATGCCGCGACCGGTCAGCGATTGGCTGTCGCTGACATCCGGCACCTGCAGATTGCGTTCGGCGGCTGCGTCCAGTACCGCTTTGGCCAGTGGATGCTCACTGCCGCGTTGCAGCGCCCCGGCCAGTTGCAGCAGGGTATTTTCATCACCATCGACGGCACTGAAATGCGCGATGCGCGGGGTGCCGGAGGTGAGGGTGCCGGTCTTGTCGAACACCACGCTGCTGACTTCATGGGCACGTTCCAGTGCTTCGGCGTCCTTGATCAGAATGCCGTGACGCGCCGCCACGCCAGTGCCGGCCATGATCGCCGTCGGTGTGGCGAGACCGAGGGCGCAAGGGCAAGCAATCACCAGAACCGCGACGGCGTTGATCAACGCGGTTTCCAGCGGCGCGCCGTACAGCCACCAACCGATCAGCGTTGCCAGGGCCAGGACCAGTACGGTCGGCACGAACACCTGGCTGACTTTATCCACCAGCTTCTGGATCGGTGCTTTCGCCGCCTGAGCGTCTTCGACCAGACGAATGATTCGCGCCAGCACGCTTTCCGCGCCAAGTGCGGTGGTACGCACCAGCAGGCGACCTTCACCGTTGATGGCGCCACCGGTCACTTTGTCCCCCGGTTGTTTCGGCACGGGCAGGCTCTCGCCGCTGATCAAAGCTTCGTCGGCGTGACTCTGGCCCTCCAGCACTTCACCGTCGACCGGGAAGCGCTCGCCGGGTTTGACCAGCACTTGATCGTTGAGGCGCAGGGCACTGATGGCGACGTCCTGTTCGCGGCCGTCGATGACCTGGATCGCCCGCTCCGGGCGCAGCGCTTCAAGGGCACGAATCGCGCTGGCGGTTTGGCGTTTAGCGCGACTTTCCAGGTATTTGCCGAGCAGCACCAGGGCGATAATCACCGCCGACGCTTCGAAATACAGATGCGGCATGCGCCCGGCAGCAGTCGCCCATTCGTAGAGACTCAAGCCATAACCGGCGCTGGTGCCGAGGGCGACGAGCAAGTCCATGTTGCCGGCACCGGCGCGCACGGCTTTCCACGCCGCCACATAGAACCGCGCACCGAAGATGAATTGCACGGGCGTGGCGAGGACGAATTGCGCCCAGGCGGGCAGCATCCAGTGAATGCCGAACGGCTGCAGCAACATCGGCAACACCAGCGGCAGGGCGAGGGCGATCGCGCAGATCAGTGCCCAGCGCTCACGCTGCAGGCGCTGTTGCTGATTGTCTGTCTGTGGGTTTTCGGCCTGCCAGACGCTGGCCGAATAACCGGCCTTGCTGACGGCATCGAGCAGGGTTTGCGAGTCGATTTGTCCGAGCAATTCAAGGTGCGCGCGTTCGTTGGCGAGGTTGACGCTGACGCTTTTCACCCCGGCGACTTTGTTCAGGGCGCGCTCGACGCGTCCGACACAACTGGCGCAGGTCATGCCGTCAATTTTCAATTCGAGGGTTTGTTGCGGCACGCTGTAACCGGCACGCTCAACGGCGTCCATCAGCGCCGGCAAGCTGTCGCCGGGTGCTTGCACGCGGGCCTGCTCGGTGGCGAGGTTGACGCTGACGGCGCTGGCGCCGCTGACTTTGCGCAAGGCCCGCTCGACACGCCCGGCACAACTGGCGCAGGTCATGCCGGCAATCGGCAGATCGAAAGTGATGGATTCGGACATCGGTCACGCTCCCTGTAGAAGTTGCCTACAGGATCAACCTTGCCACGCGGGCAAGGTCAAGCGCCAATCAGTATTCGAGAGCAGCAGGGCGCAGATACATGCCTTTGGCCGATGCAGCAATCCGATACTTCACGACATCGCCGGCCTTGAGCGAGATCTCCTGCGCTGGCGGTGCCAGCATGCCCGGCTGACACCCCGGAACCTGACCAGGCTCAAGCTTCAGACGTATGGAAAACGTGCCGTGGGGCAGATTGAACGAGGTGGACTGCTCCTGAAGCAGGCGCCCGGCAAACTGATCCTGGATATACACGCCAATCTCGCAGGACGTCGGCACTTCCAGACGCTCGCGCGAGATGATCAGAACCGCGTAGTCCTCACCCGTTGCGTTGGCTTGAGGCACGGCGGCAAACAGGCTGAGGAAGCCAAACAGGCTGAAAGCTGACCAGCGCATGGCTGAATCTCCTGAATTTATGTCATTGATGCACGCAGCTTGGCCGAGCGCGGCGCTGATTGCCAGCCCGGCAGTTTATTCAAGAACTTGACCTTGCCATCGTGGCAAGCTCGAAACTGCCGGCAACCTCACTCAAAAGGAGTCATTTGCATGCAAGTGTTCAATGTTGAAGGCATGTCCTGCGGTCACTGCGTCAAAGCCATCACCAACGCCGTGCAGGCCAAGGATCCGGCGGCCAGTGTGCGCGTCGATCTGGTGGCAAAGGAAGTCGGCGTCGAAAGTTCGCTGAGTGCCCAACAGGTGATTGAAGTCATCAGCGAAGAAGGCTATGCCGTAAAACTCGCCTGACACAAATCCCTGTGGCGAGGGAGCTTGCTCCCGCTGGACTGCGCAGCAGGCCCATGGTTTTTGGCATGGAAATCAATCGGGGCCGCTACGCGACCCAGCGGGAGCAAGCTCCCTCGCCACAGGTTTACGTCAGGTCGTCTGATTTTTTAATTGTTAGCGAGCTATCGGAATGTTCAAGGCGTTCGGGCGCGGCTAGACTGTCGGGCTGCCGACTTGCCAACCTGGATGCCTGATGAACTTCCGTATCATTCTTATTCTCGGTGCCTTGACTGCCTTCGGGCCGTTGGCCATCGACTTCTATCTGCCTGCCTTTCCGTCCATGGCTCTGGCGTTCGGCACCGATGAAAAACACGTGCAGATGACCCTGGCGGCGTATTTCCTCGGTTTGTCCATCGGTCAGCTGTTGTATGGCCCGGTCGCGGATCGCTTCGGTCGCCGGATTCCGCTGCTCACCGGTCTGGCACTGTTCACCTTGGCGTCTCTGGCCTGCGCTTACGCGCCGAACCTGGAATGGCTGATCGGCGCACGCTTCGTGCAAGCGCTGGGCGGCTGTGCGGGGATGGTGATTTCCCGCGCGGTGGTCAGCGACAAATGCGACGCGGTGGGTTCTGCGAAAGTTTTCTCGCAGTTGATGCTGGTGATGGGCCTGGCACCGATTCTGGCGCCGATGCTCGGCGGGCTGCTGGTCAACACCACGGGCTGGCAGTCGATCTTCCTGGTGCTGACCGGCTTCAGTGCTCTGGCGGGGCTCGCGGTGGCGCTCGGTTTGCCGGAAAGCATGCCGGCGCATATGCCGCGCCAGCCATTGTCAGGCGCCCTGCGCCAGTACGGACGCCTGCTGAAGGACCGGGTTTACCTCGGTCATGCGCTGACCGGTGGCATCGCCATCGCCGGGATGTTTGCCTACATCGCCGGTTCGCCGTTTATCTTCATCAAGTTGTACGGCGTGCCGGCCGAGCATTTCGGCTGGCTGTTCGGCACCAACGCAGCGGGGTTCATTCTCGTGGCGCAGGTCAATGCGCGGCTGTTGGCCAAGCGTGGCCCGGCGTTCCTGCTGTCGCGTGCGGTCTGGGTTTATCTGGGTGCCGGCCTGACATTACTGGCGGTCAGCGCATTGCACACCGAGGCACTGTGGCCGTTATTGATTCCCTTGTTCATCTGCGTGGCCAGCCTTGGCTGCATCAGCCCCAATGCCGCGGCTTGCGCCATGAACGGCCAACGCGAACGCGCCGGCAGTGCGTCGGCGTTGCTCGGTTGCATGCAGTTCAGCGTCGCCGCCGGGGCATCGGCACTGGTGGGAATCCTGCACGACGGCACAGCTGTACCGATGGCCATGGTCATCAGTCTGTGCGGTTTGTTAGTGGTCAGCGTCGCGTTGCTCACCCGGCGTTTGCAGAATGCCCGGGCGCTGGCGCAAGCCGCCGTCTAAGCGGGCTCAGCCGGCAGCGCGCTGCTGGCTGCGGTCGGGAAACTGATGGGGCGCGCAAAGTCGCGCTTCGAGGGTGCGGGTAAAAGCCAGCGCTTCGGCTTCACTGCGGAATGTCACGGCATGCTGATCGAGGCGAACCTGCCATTGGGACTTTGCCACTTCTTTTATCAGGATCTTCATTGCTGACCTCCCTTGCGTAAAAGATGTATCGCAGAGGCTTCGATTCTAGTCCGGAATACGATCGCAATTGTGACAAAGGTCAAGCATCTGACTGACGGCAAAAATCCATCACAGCCCGCGCCAGGCATGGATCAGCGCTGGCGAAGGCGGTGATTTTCCGGTGTTTTAGAAACTTTCTAAAACAATTTTCCCCTTGGCTTTACCGCTTTCGAGCAATTCGTGCGCCCGGCGCAGGTTGGCGGCATTAATCGTGCCGAAATGCTCTCCAACCGTAGTCTTCAATGTCCCGGCATCGATCAGCTCGGCCACGCGGTTGAGCAGATGGTGTTGCTCGATCATGTCCGCCGTCTCGAACAGTGAGCGGGTGTACATGAACTCCCAATGCAGCGACAGGCTCTTGCGCTTGAGTTTGGTCACATCCAACGACTTCGGATCGTCGATCAGCGCCAGTTTGCCTTGTGGCGCCAGGGCCTCGACCAGTTGGTCCAGATGCTGATCGGTCTGGGTCAGGCTGGCGACGTGGGTCACATTGGCGATCCCCACGCGTTTCAGCTCTTCGCTCAGCGGCTGGCTGTGATTGATCACCAGGTCTGCGCCCAGTTCGCTGACCCAGTCGCGAGTCTGCGCACGGGAGGCGGTGCCAATCACGATCAGGCCGGTCAATTGGTTGGCCAATTGGGTGAGGATCGAGCCGACACCACCGGCTGCGCCGACAATCAGCAGGCTCTGGCCTTCGTCGGTCTGGCCTTCGCGGACTTGCAGACGTTCGAACAGCAGCTCCCACGCGGTGATCGCGGTCAGCGGCAGGGCGGCGGCTTCGGCGAAACCGAGGGATTTGGGCATATGGCCGACGATTCGCTCATCGACGACGTGCAGTTCGCTGTTGCCGCCAGCACGGGCGATGGACCCGGCGTAAAAGACTTTATCCCCAGCCTTGAACAGCGTCACGTCGCTGCCGACGGCCTTGACCACACCGGCCACGTCCCAGCCCAGCACTTTCGCCGTGCCAGATTCAGGCGCCACGTTCTGCCGCACCTTGGTGTCGACTGGATTGACCGAGATGGCTTTGACTTCCACCAGCAGATCACGCGGGCCGGCGACCGGTTCCGGCAGTTCGATGTCTTGCAGGGAATTTGCGTCGCTGATCGGCAGGGAAGCGTAATAGGCAATGGCTTTCATGGTTGGCTCCGTACAGGTAATAGAAGAAGGGCTCAGGCGATGGCGCCCAGACGTTTCAATTCGAAGTGTTCGATGCAGTGCCCGGCAGTGGCCTGGAAGTTCTGAAAATGGGCGCTGGCGTTATGCGTTTGCAGAATCGCTTCGCTGGCCCAGTGTTCAATCACGTAGAACACCCGCGGGTCGGCCAGGTCGCGATGCAAGTCGTACTGACTGCAACCGTCCTCGACACGGCTGGGTGCAACCAGTGCGTGCAACGCCTGTTCGAGAGTGTGCTGCTGGCCGGGTTTGGCGATCAGGGTGGCAATGGCGGTGAATGGCTGGGACATGTTCGGCTCCACAGAATCGGGATGAATTCGATGGAGCAGATGATTGGCTATTTCTCCTCGAGATAAAACCGGCTAAAAGAGCAGTCTCTTTCAATTTTTTTTTGATAATCGAGGCTGTGAATGTTGCGTTTCGATGACTTGCAGTTATTTGTCCGGGCGGCGGATCTGGGCAGTCTGTCGGCGGCGGCGCGGGTGATGGACATGTCCGCTGCGGTGGCCAGTGCGGCGTTGAAACGCATTGAGCAGCAACTCGGTGCGCGCTTGCTGGCCCGTTCGACGCGCAGTTTGCGTCTGACCGCTGAAGGCGAAGGCTTCCTCGAATACGCCCGGGCGGCATTGAGTCAGCTGGATGAAGGCCGGCGCTTGCTGGCCAGTGGGCAGGATCAGGTCAGCGGGGTCCTGCAACTGTCGGCGCCGTCGGATTTTGGCCGCAACCTGTTGTTGCCGTGGCTGGACGCGTTTCAGCGCGAGCACCCGAAGCTGACTGTACGCCTGCTGCTCGGCGATCGCATTGCCGACATGTTCCGTCAACCGGTGGACATTGCCCTGCGCTATGGCGAGCCGGAAGACTCCAGCCTTATCGCCTTGCCCATCGCCCCGCACAACCGCCGTGTGCTTTGCGCCTCGCCAGCCTATCTGGCGCGGCACGGTGAGCCGCGCCAGCTTGAACAACTGGCGCAGCACAATTGCCTGTTGTACATGCTCGGCAGCCGCGTTCATGACCATTGGAGTTTTCACGACGGCAAGCGCGAAGTCAGTCTGACGGTCAGTGGCGACCGCTTCAGCGATGATGCCGACGTGGTACGGCTGTGGGCGGTGGCCGGAGCGGGAATTGCCTACAAATCCTGGCTCGACGTGGGCGCCGACGTCCTCGCCGGTCGCCTCAAAGTGCTGCTGCCGGAGCTGTTGTGTGAGCGCGCTCCGCTGAATCTGTTGTGCGCCCATCGCGCGCAATTGAGTAAGCCGGTGAACCTGTTAAGGGAAATGCTCGCCAGCCAATGCGCTGATTTGAGTAGTCAATTTCCCGTTTTTCTGAAAGTTGATCATTAGTCGCAGGTAAATAGAGAAATTTCTGTCAGGAACAATCACCACCCGTGCAGGCTGCGAGGCGGGACGGGGCGTGCATCCCGCTTATACTAGCGCCCGCCTCATGCCAGTACCGAAACCCGTCCCGAACGCCGTCAATGCTGAGTTACCCTGTTTAATTACGGGGTTAGCCACGGTGGCGGGTTCTGCGTCGGAGCATGTTGCGTCAATGGCCTGCCTTGCCCCGGTTCAGGGCGTTTTTCGCGTCTTGGCCACCGACCCATTACTGGTCAAGATGTCTCCGAGCAGTAGACGATACGATTCCACAGGGAGTGAATACATGGAACATGCACCTTGCATCAGCCAGATCGCCACGTTGCTGGCCGACCCCAAGCGCAGCGCGATGATGTGGGCGTTGATGGATGGCTCGGCCCGGCAAACCGAGGAGCTTGCGCTACTGGCAGGGCTGTCGCCGTCATCGGCCAGTGCACATCTGGCACGGCTGGCCACCGGCGGTCTGTTAAAGGTCGAAGTCCGTGGTCGCAAACGGTTTTTCCGGCTCTCGGCGCCGGAGGTGGGGGCCGCGATAGAAGCGCTGGCCAGCGCCACCATCGCCAGTGCTCCGCGGGAAATCGCCGAAGCGTTCAAGCGCACCACCCCCATGGCCAAACCTCAGGCGGCGCCGTCGTCGCTGTTGCGCGCACGCTTTTGCGATGACCACCTGGGGGGCACGCTGGCCGCCGATCTGTATCAGCGACTGCTCGACGCCGGCTGGATTGAACAGCTAGAACAGCGGGTGGTGGTGACCCTCAAAGGCTCGAAGCAGTTGGCCGGGCGCGGGGTGTTCATTCAGGCACTGGCCCATCGCAACGTCCAGGTGGCCTGTGCATGCCCCGACTGGAGTGAACGACGTCCGCACATGGGCGGCTCACTCGGTGCAGCGTTGCTGCAGTTGTTCATGCAGTCTGGCTGGCTGGCCCTGCCCAATGATTCAAGAGCCCTGCAACTGACAGCCACCGGCCAGCGCGAGCTGCATCAATTCGCCAAGGAAACCGAGCTGGAAATGGCGTAACAGGGCATCGCGCAAGCGGCGCCTGAAACGGCATCGGCTCTGCTGGCGTCGTCTACGGCTGTGAACAGGTCGCATCCAGCACGAACGGCAAGGCGCTATCGCGCACACTCGATCCGGGGATATTCGGATGGGGGGAGGCGATATGGACACTCAAGGCTTCAGCGCGGCAGAACGCCTGGAACGACTGCCGATCAGCGGTTATCACCGGATCATTTTCATCATCATCGCGTTGGCGTTTTTCTTCGACTCCATGGACTTGGCGATGATGACGTTTCTGCTCGGCTCGATCAAAGCCGAGTTCGGCCTGAGCAGCGCACAGGCAGGATTGCTCGCCAGTTCGAGCTTCTTCGGCATGGTGCTCGGTGCGTCGCTGTCCGGCATGCTCGCGGACCGCTTCGGGCGCAAACCGGTGTTTCAGTGGAGCATCGTCCTCTGGGGCGCGGCCAGTTACCTGTGCTCGACGGCACAAACGGTCGAGGCGCTGACGCTGTTTCGTATTTTGCTGGGGATTGGCATGGGCATGGAGTTTCCCATCGCGCAGTCGATGCTCTCGGAACTGATACCGGCTCAGCGGCGTGGGCGCTATATCGCGTTGATGGATGGCTTCTGGCCGCTGGGTTTCGTCGCGGCCGGTGTGCTGTCGTACTTCCTGCTGCCAGTGATTGGCTGGCGCGACATCTTTCTGGTGTTGGCGGTGCCGGCGGTGTTCGTGTTGGCGATCCGTTTGTTCATTCCTGAATCACCGCGCTGGCTGGAACAGGCCGGGCGGCATGAGGCGGCGGACAAGGTCCTCGACGGCATCGAACAGCGCGTACGTGCATCGCTCGGCGTTGCCGCGTTGCCTGCGCCGATACGTTTGCCGCGGACCGTGACGCCACCGGGCAACTTCTTCTCGGCGCTCAAGCAGATCTGGTCGCCACAGTATCGCCAGCGCACGACGATGATCTGGAGCCTGTGGTTCTTTGCGTTGTTGGGTTTTTACGGGCTGACGTCGTGGCTGAGTGCGTTGCTGCAACAGTCGGGTTTCGCCGTGACCCAGTCGGTGTATTACACGGTGCTGATTTCGCTGGGCGGGATTCCCGGATTTTTGATGGCGGCGTGGCTGGTTGAGCGTTGGGGACGCAAACCGGTGTGCATCGTCACGTTGCTCGGCGGCGGGGTGATGGCGTTTCTCTACGGGCAGAGCGCGGTGTTCGGCGGCAACGTTGCCTTGTTGATCGGCACGGGACTGCTGATGCAGTTCTTCCTGTTCGGCATGTGGGCGGTGCTCTACACCTATACGCCAGAGTTGTATCCGACCTCGGCACGGGCGACGGGCTCGGGATTCGCCTCGGCGATCGGCCGCGTAGGTTCGCTGCTCGGGCCGTTGGTGACCGGGCTGGTGTTCCCGATTACCGGGCAGGGCGGGGTGTTTGCGCTGGGGGCGCTGTGCTTTGCGATAGCGGCGGGTGTGGTGTGGCTGTTCGGGATGGAGACGCGGGGGAAAACCCTGGAAGAACTGACGGAAACCGATATCTCAGGCTAAACACAGATCCAATTGTAGGAGTGAGCCTGCTCGCGATAGCGGAGTGTCAGATACAAATGTTTCAACTGACACACCGCCATCGCGAGCAGGCTCACTCCTACAAAGGGTTACGCGGTGAGGCTTATGGTTTTACCAGACGCGCATCCAGGCTGTTCTGTGCCAGGCGCTTGGCCTGATCCTGAGTCATGCCCAGGTGTTCGTGCAGCGCATGGAAGTTCTCGGTCACATAACCGCCGAAGTACGCCGGGTCATCGGAGTTCACCGTGACTTTCACACCACGCTCAAGCATGTCGAGGATGTTGTGCTGCGACATGTGATCGAACACGCAGAGTTTGGTGTTCGACAGGGGGCACACGGTCAGCGGGATTTGCTCGTCGATGATCCGCTGCATCAGGCGCTCGTCTTCGATGGCGCGCACGCCATGGTCGATGCGCTGGATTTTCAGCAGGTCGATGGCTTCCCAGATGTACTCCGGCGGGCCTTCTTCACCGGCGTGGGCGACGGTCAGAAAACCTTCGTGGCGAGCACGGTCGAACACACGCTGGAACTTGCTCGGCGGGTGACCCATCTCGGAACTGTCCAGCCCGACAGCGACAAACGCATCACGGAACGGCAGCGCCTGGTCGAGGGTTTTCTGTGCTTCGTCTTCGCTGAGGTGGCGCAGGAAGCTGAGGATCAAACCGCTGGTGATGCCCAGTTGCTGCTCGCCATCCTTCAGTGCGGCGGCGATGCCGTTGAGCACCACTTCGAAGGGAATGCCACGATCGGTGTGCGTCTGCGGGTCGAAGAACGGTTCGGTGTGAATCACGTTCTGCTCTTTGCAGCGCAGCAGGTAAGCCCAGGTCAGGTCGTAGAAATCCTGCGAGGTGCGCAGTACATCGGCACCCTGGTAATACAGGTCGAGGAATTCCTGCAGGTTGTTGAAGGCGTAGGCCTTGCGCAGAGTTTCGACGTCGTTCCACGGCAGGGCGATCTTGTTGCGTTCGGCCAGGGCGAACAGCAGCTCGGGCTCCAGCGAGCCTTCCAGATGCAGGTGCAGTTCAGCCTTGGGCAAGGCGTTGAGCCAGTCGTACATATTCTTTTCTCATCAGGTGCAATGACGGCATTCTACAGATGCTAACCGAAACAATTGGCAAAACCTGACCAAGCGATCCATCACACCGCTTCCTGCTCACGACGATAAGCGTAGGTATCGGCGAAGCGCGACAGCAGGAATTCGGCGCAGGTGGTCGTCGGATATTTCGCCGGATGCTGTGCGTCCTGACAACCGGGCAGGCATTCGATACGGGTGTCCGGGTGTGGCTCGGCAAAGAACGGCATCGAGTAGCGATCCACCCCGAGCGGGCTGATCACCCGATGCGGTGTCGAGCGATAACGGTCGTTGCTCCAGCGCGCCATCATGTCGCCGAGGTTGACCACGAAGGTACCGTCAATCGGCGGTGCGTCGATCCATTCGCCTTTGACGTTCTTCACCTGCAAGCCACCGGCGCTGTCCTGATAAAGCAGGGTGATACAGCCGTAATCGGTATGCGCGCCGGCGCCTTGCTGCTCGGCGGAACTCGCCGTGTGCCGTGGCGGGTAGTGGATCATGCGCAACACGCTGACCGGCTCATGGAAGCGGCTGTCGAAGAAATCCCGTTCGATGCCCAGCGCAAGCGTCATGGCGCGCAACAGGGTTTGCGCGAGGGCCTGCATGTCGAGGTAATGCTGCTCCATCAACGCTTCCCATCCTGCTTGCGCAGGATGACGGTTCGGCCCGCGCAACGGTTTTTCCGCCAGCACCTCGGGATGGTTGGCCGGCAGGTGCAGGCCCATGTCGAAAGTTTCTTTGAGATCGCTGGGTTTGCTCGGGTCGAGCTGTTCCGTGGCGACGGCGCCGTAGCCGCGGTGATGGCGAGTCTGGGTGATGTCGATCTTGAGTTTGTCGGCGACGGGCAGGGCGAAGAAACGTTGCGCGTGATCCAGCAGATCGGCGATGCGTTGCGGCGAAATCGGATGGCCCTTGATGTAGAAGAAGCCCCATTCGCGGCAGGCGTGGTCGATCTGCCCGGCGACGGCGGGCCAGGCGTTTTCGTTGTCGGAGTAGAGCGGGCTGATGTCGATGATTGGAAGCTGATCCATACACAATCCTTGAGAACGCTGAAGATCAACTGCAGGAGTGAGCCTGCTCGCGATAGCGGTGTATCAGATGCAGATTACGTCGACTGACACACCGCTATCGCGAGCAGGCTCACTCCTACAGGGGAAGGTGATAGGCCCGGGATTACTTCGGCATCTCGGCCTTCATGCCTTCCACGTAATAGTTCATCGACGCCAGTTCCGCATTGGTCGCGCTCACGCCTGCGGGGATTTTCTCCACGCCGCTCTGATCTTTGATCGGCCCGGTAAATGGCTGCAACGCGCCGCTCTTGATGTCGGCGATGATCTGCTCGGCCTCGGCTTTCACCGGTGCCGGCACCAGATCGCTGATCGGCAGTTCAACCGTGCCTTCCTTCAGTCCGCCCCAGTAATCCTGAGGTTTCCAGGTGTGGTCGATCACGCTTTGCGTCGCCTGAATGTAATGCGGCGCCCAGTCATTGACGATCGAAGTCAGCACCGCTTTCGGGCCGAAGTGTGCCATGTCCGAGGCGTAACCTACGGCGTACACACCACGGCGTTCGGCCGCCTGAATCGGCGCCGGACTGTCGGTGTGCTGGAACACCACGTCGACGCCCTGATCGATCAGCGCATTCGCGGCATCGGCCTCTTTGCCCGGATCGAACCAGGAATTGACCCATACCACTTTGATCTCGGTGCCTGGGTTGTATTTGTTCAGGGCCAGTTGAATGGCATTGATGTCGCGGATCACTTCCGGAATCGGGAACGAAGCGACGTAGCCGATCTTTTTGGTTTTGGTCATCTTCGCTGCGAGGAAACCACCGACGTAACGACCCTCATAGGTGCGCGCCAGATAGGTGCCGAGGTTCTTGTCCTGCTTGTAGCCGGTGGCGTGTTCGAAGGTCACCTTGGGAAACTGCTTGGCGACTTTCACGGTCGGGTTCATGTAGCCGAAGGAGGTGGTGAAGATCAGGTCGTATTTGTCCTTGGCCATGTTACGGATCACCCGCTCGGCGTCGGCGCCCTCGGCGACGTTTTCCACGTAGTTGGTGGTGATCTGATTGCCGAATTTTTCCGCGAGTGCCTTGCGCCCCTGCTCATGCTGATAGGTCCAGCCGTGGTCGCCGATCGGGCCGATGTAGACGAAACCGACCTTCAGCGGATCGGCAGCGCTGGCGCTCAGGCTGATCCCCAGACCGATGGCGGCGCACAGCAGTTTGTGTAGCGGACGCATTTGCATGAATTTGAGCTCCATTTTGTTGTGTGTGGTCGAGGCCAATGCAAATTGCTGACCAACAGGACAACAAACTTTCCAAAACCGCGTAACGGCCATCGCGAGCAGGCTCGCTCCCACAGGGGAATGCATCTCAATGTGGGAGCGAGCCTGCTCGCGAAGAGGCCGATAAGGCCAATAAAAGGGCATCTGTCGAACTAGCTGCTATTCGCTGGTGCGCTAAGGTGTAACGAAACGTTAGCGCCGCCCCGCAGTCAGTAGCTCATTCGACTCTCTCGGCAAAAGGCCCGTCATGCTCACCATCCTCAAGCAAGAAAGCTTTCTGCTGCTGGCCGTCATCGCCGCGTGCGTTGCCTATCCGCTGGAACACTGGATGCTGCACAGCGGCCAGATCGTTGCGCTGATCTCAGGCTTGGTGCTGATCGCTTTCATCGTCGCCGCCTCGATGCGTGTGGCCCATCAGGCCGAGTTGCTCGCGGAAAAAGTCGGCGACCCCTACGGCACGATGATTCTCACGCTGGCCGCGGTGTTGGTGGAAGTGGTGATCCTGGCGATCATGATGAGCAACGAAGCCTCGCCGACGCTGGTGCGCGACACGATTTATTCGGCGGTGATGCTCGACATCAACGGCATCCTCGGCCTCGCCGCTCTGATGGGCGGGATCAAGCACGGCGAGCAGTCCTACAACGACGACTCGGCACGCAGCTACAGCGTGATGATCCTCACCGCGATGGGCGTGTCGATGGTGGTGCCGGAGTTCATCCCCGAAGCCAACTGGAAGATTTATTCAGCATTTACCATCGGCGCGATGGTGGTGCTTTATGCGTTGTTCCTGCGCATGCAGGTCGGCCCGCACAGTTACTTTTTCAGCTACAGCTACCCGGACAAACGCCGCAAGAAAGAGCCGGTGGAAGAGGAACCGAAACCGGTCAGTCTGGCGTTGTCGATCGGCATTCTGGTGTTCGGTGTGGTGGTGATCGGCGCACTCGCCGAAGTGATGTCGAAGACCCTCGATCTGGGCCTGGAAGGCACGGGCGCACCGCCGGTGATCACGGCGATTCTGGTGGCGGCGATTTCCGCAGCGCCGGAGATTCTGACCGCGTTGCGCGCGGCATTGGCCAACCGCATGCAGTCGGTGGTCAACATCGCGATGGGGGCGTCGTTGTCGACGGTGATCCTGACCGTGCCGGTGATGGAAGCGATGGCGTTGTATACCGGCCAGCCGTTCCAAATGGCGATGACGCCGGTTCAGACCGTGATGATCTTCATCACCTTGATCGTCAGCGCGATCAACCTCAATGACGGCGAGACCAATGCCATTGAGGGCATGACGCACTTTGTGCTGTTTGCGACCTTCATCATGCTGTCCCTGCTCGGACTTTAAGGCTGGCGGAAAACAATGTGGGAGCGAGCCTGCTCGCGAAAGCGGTGTGTCATTCAACAATAATGTTGCCTGACATTCCCTCTTCGCGAGCAGGCTCGCTCCCACAGGTTTGATCAGTGGTGGATCAGGTACCGGCGATCAGCTGGCGCGCTGCCTGGCTGTGATCGGCGATCAGGCCTTTGAGGTCAAGCCCTTCAACCTGCCCATCCACCACGCGCCATTTACCGCCAATCATCACTCGATCGGCACGATCGGCACCGCACAGCAGCAACGCCGAAATCGGGTCGTGGCTGCCGGAGAAACGCAGTTCATCCAGTTTGAACAACGCCAGATCCGCTTGCTTGCCCACCGCCAGTTCGCCGATGTCGGTACGGCCCAACAGGCTCGCCGAGCCCTTGGTCGCCCAGCCGAGTACACGCTCCGGGGTGATCTTCTCGGCGCCATAACGCAGACGCTGGATATACAACGCCTGACGCGCTTCAAGAATCATGTTCGACGCATCGTTGGAGGCCGAGCCGTCCACGCCCAGACCAAACAGCGCCCCAGCATCAGTCAGGTCGATACTCGGGCAAATGCCGGAGGCCAGACGCATGTTCGAACTCGGGCAATGGCAGATACCGGTGCCGGCCTGGCCGAGGCGGGCGATTTCGTCCGGGTTGAAGTGAATGCCGTGAGCCAGCCAGGTGCGCGGGCCGAGCCAGCCGACGCTGTCCAGATAATCGACGGTACGCAGGCCGAAACGCTGCAGGCAGAAGTCTTCTTCATCGAGGGTTTCGGCGAGGTGCGTGTGCAGGCGCACGTCGAGTTTGTTCGCCAGTTCGGCGCTGGCCGACATGATTTCCGGGGTCACCGAGAACGGTGAGCACGGCGCCAGCGCGATCTGGATTTGCGCGCCATCGCCACGCTCGTGGTACTCGTGAATCAGGCGCTGACTGTCGTCGAGAATCACCTGACCTTCCTGCACGGTCTGCTGCGGCGGCAAACCACCGTCCTTCTCGCCGAGGCTCATCGAGCCACGAGTGAGCATGGCGCGCATGCCCAGTTCACGGACGGTTTCGACTTGCACGTCGATGGCGTTTTCCAGACCGTCCGGGAACAGGTAGTGGTGGTCGGCAGCGGTGGTGCAGCCCGACAGCAACAGCTCAGCCAATGCCACTTTGGTGGCGAGGGCGAGTTTCTCGGGGGTCAGGCGTGCCCACACCGGGTACAGGGTTTTCAGCCACGGGAACAACGGCTGATTGACCACCGGCGCCCAGGCGCGAGTCAGGGTTTGATAAAAGTGATGGTGGGTGTTGATCAGGCCCGGCAGGATCACATGCTCACGGGCGTCGAACACTTCATTGCATGGCGCGGACGGCTGTTGACCAGCAGCGAGCACTTCGACGATGACACCGTCTTGCACGACAAGACCGCCACGGGCATCAAGCTCGTTGGAGGTGAAAATGGCGAGGGGATTTTTTAACCAGGTACGGGTCGCGGGCATTTTGCCGGCTCCTCTGAAAGTTGGGTTCAGGGTTGCCAGCTCAGTGATGCCCTGTCTGCTGATCCAGGGTCGCCGCGAAGGACGAGGTGCGCAGTTTCAAACAAATTGTTGCATCGGGCAAGCCCCGCCCGACCGGACAACACAATGCCCTTGTAGGAGTGAGCCTGCTCGCGATAGCGGTGTGTCAGTCGAATGATTTGTATCTGACAAACCGCTATCGCGAGCAGGCTCACTCCTACAGGAGATTTGTGGGTTTACCAGGGAATGGTTTCACCCTTGTAATTCACAAAGTGATGCCCACCCTTGCCGGTAAACGCATTCACCTGATCAATCAAACCGCGCGTGCTGGTCTCGACATCAATGTCGGCGCCTTCACCACCCATGTCGGTCTTCACCCAACCCGGGTGCAGCGACAGCACAGTCAGTTTCTGCTCACCCAACTGAGTGACGAAACTATTGGTCATTGAATTCAGTGCAGCCTTGCTTGCCTTGTACAGCGCCAGTTCCGGCGCATCGGGCATGGTCACGCTACCGAGTACCGAACTCATGAACGCCAGCACGCCGCTGCCTTCGCGGATCTGCCCGACAAAACGCTGAGCCAGATTGATCGGCGCCACGGCGTTGGTGAAAAACAGTTGCCCGACTTCGGCCAGTGTCGCCCCGCCAGGTGTTTGTACATCCGGACCTTTGACCCCGGCGTTGACGAACAGCAGGTCGAAGGTTTCACCTTTGAGCTGCTGACTCAGGGCGATCACTGCTTGCTGGTCGTCCATATCCAGCTTTTCGATGCGCACCTTGCCCAGCGCTTGCAGCGCCTCGGCCTTTTGCGGATTACGCACCGTGGCCGTTACTTGCCAGCCGTCAGCCAGCAGGGTTTTCACCAGCCCGAGGCCCAAGCCACGGGAGGCGCCGATGATCAGTGCGTTTTTTGCCTGGGACATGATGGGGTTCCTTGAAGGTTACGGTTCACGGATTTAATGGACACGCCTGACCGAGCCGTAGTTGCAACTCATGACGGAGCGCGTCGAGTTCGCTCATGCGGGTTTCGATCAGTTGCAGTTTGTCGCGCAGCAACTGCGCCACGGCATTATCCGGGTCGGGTGCGTTCCACAGGGCGGCGACGCTGTTGCCGATCTCGCCGAGGGTAAAGCCCAGCCGTTGCGCAGTCTTGATGTAGAGCACCAGTTGCACCATCTCCGGCGGATAGTCGCGATAACCGTTGGCACTGCGCTGCGCCGCGATCAATCCACGCTGCTCGTAGAAACGTAAAGTGTCGCGGCTGACTGCGCTGGCCTGGGCCAATTCACCGATGCGCATGCGGGTTCTCAAAAGGGCTATTGACCCTGGAGCATACTCCAGGCTTTACCGTGCTTGCTCCTCAAATTTCTGGAGCATGGATGATGTGGACTTCGAAGCAATATCGAAACGTGGTGCGCGGCAGTGCCTGGTATGACCTGATCGTCACGGCGGCGTTTGCCACGCCGTGGAGTTTTGCCGCGCTGCATGGTTTTTTGACCGCGCTGAATCTGCCGGGGGACTTGCCGGCGTTCCAGCCTGCGCATGTGCTGATGGCGAACCTGCTGGGGTCAGTGGTTTGCGTGTGGGCGGTGCTGCGGATTCGCGATCCGCAGGCGCTTTATGGACGTTATGACGCGGTCGCGCGGTTTCTGTTTGCGGCTTGGCAGGGCTATGCGCTGCTGCATGGCGCCAGTTCGATTCTGCTGGTTTTCCTGGTCTTCGAGCTGGCGTGGGGCGTTGCACAGGTGTTGCCTGTTCGGGCCCAATCGCTGGCAAGCCAGCTCCCACAGTGTTTGTGTCGTGCACAAAATTTGTAATCACCGCTGAACCTGTGGGAGCTGGCTTGCCAGCGATGGGGCCATTAAAATCACCGCATCAATGCCCTGACTGCCACGGCTGCCCCAGCGAAACCGGTGCATACAGCCGCGTACGCAACGCATCGCGCGACAACACCACCAGCACCACAATCGTCGCCACATACGGCAGCATCGCCAGCAGACTAGACGGAATCGCCAGCCCCAACCCCTGTGCCACCAGATGCAGGATGCTGGCGAGGCCGAACAGATAGGCGCCGAGCAACAACCGCCACACCCGCCAACTGGCAAACACCACCAGTGCCAGCGCAATCCAGCCGCGTCCGGCGGTCATGTTTTCCGCCCACATCGGCGTATACGCAAGCGACAGATACGCCCCGGCCAACCCGGCCATCGCGCCGCCAAACAGCACCGCCAAGGTACGCACAGTCAACACCGGCAAACCCATCGCACTGGCCGCATCCGGGTTCTCGCCGACGGCCTGAATGATCAACCCGACACGACTCTTGATGATCACCCACGCCACCAGCGCAAACAGTGCGAACGATAGATACACCAGCAGATCCTGAGCAAACAGCATCCGCCCGATCAGCGGGATTTCACTCAAGTACGGAATCGCCAATGGCTCAAAACCCGCCAATGGTTTACCGACCCACGCCGCACCAACAAAGGTCGACAGGCCCACGCCAAAAATCGTCAGCGCCAACCCGGTCGCCACCTGATTGGCATTGAACACCAGCGCCACCAGGGCAAACAGCGACGACAACAACATCCCGGCAAGCATCGCCAGCAACACACCGAGCCACAGGTTGCCGCTGTTGAGGGCGACGATAAAACCGATCACCGCGCCAAACAGCATCATCCCTTCCTGTCCGAGGTTGAGCACGCCGCTCTTTTCGCAGATCAATTCACCCAGCGCCACCAACAGCAGCGGCGTACCGCAACGCACCATGGCGTAGAAAATATTGCTCAACAGATCGATATCCATCACAGCGCTCCGGCAGTTACGGCGGTGGTCGAGGTACGCCGTGCCCAGCGCAGTTTCAAGCGTGGCCGATAGAGAATCAGCACGTCACAGGCGAGCAGGAAAAACAGCATCATTCCCTGGAACAACTGGGTGATCGCTTGCGGCAGATTGAGGGTCATCTGTGCGCTCTCGCCGCCGATGTACAGCAGCGCCATCAGCAGACTCGAAAACACAATCCCGAGCGGATTCAGTCGCCCGAGAAACGCCACGGTAATCGCCGCGTAGCCATAACCCGGCGATACCTGCGGCACCAATTGGCCTATGGGCCCGGTGACTTCACAGACCCCGGCCAACCCGGCAAGACCACCACTGATCAGCAGCGCCAGCCAGATCAGCCGCTTCTCGCGAAAGCCGACAAACCCTGCCGCGCGCTTGTCCAGCCCGAGCACTTTGATCTGGAAACCGACAAAGCTTTTCTGCAACAACACCCACACCGCGACCAGCGCGAGCAGGGCGAAATACACCCCGGCGTGCACGCGGCCATCCTCCATCAACAGCGGCAAACGGCTGGCGTCGCCGAACATCGCCGACTCGGGAAAGTTGAAACCGGCCGGGTCCTTCAACGGCCCGTGCACGCAGAACAGCAGCAGGTTCAGCGCGATGTAATTGAGCATGATGCTGGTGAGGATTTCGTTGGCGTTGAAGCGTGTGCGCAGCCACGCCGTCAACCCGGCCCACGCAGCACCGGCGAGGGTGCCGGTGAGCAGAATCAACGCCAGCGCCCAACGGCTTTGCACATCGATGATGTTCACCGCCAGGGCACTGCCGGCCAAGGCGCCGAAGAGCAATTGGCCTTCGGCGCCGATGTTCCAGATGCGCGCTTGATAAGCCACCGCCAGGCCGAGCGCGCAAAGCAGAATCGGCAGGGCTTTGACCAGCAATTCCGAGACGCCATACAAGTCGCTGACCGGCGCGATTAACAAGGTGTACAAGGTTTGCAGCGGATCATGGCCGAGGGCGATGAACAGCAGCGAACCGCAACCGAGCGTCAGCGCTGCCGCCAGTAACGGCGAGCACCAGAGCATCAGGCGTGATTGCTGGCCACGGGGTTCGAGGGAAAGCAGCATGTTTGAAAACTCCGTTAAACCGTGGCGTGTTTTTGCGCGGCGTCGAACTGACCGGCCATCCAGCCGCCAACGTCGCTCAACAAGGTGTCTGTGGTGTTTTGCAGCGCCGAGATTCTGCCGCCGCACAACGCACCGAGGCGGTCGCTGATCTGGAACAGTTCGTCGAGGTCTTCGGAAATCACCAGAATCGCCGCACCGGCATCGCGTAATGCGATCAGTGCGCGGTGGATGGTGGCGGCGGCGCCGACGTCAACGCCCCAGGTCGGGTGCGCAGCGATCAGTAGTTTCGGTTGCTGGAGGATTTCCCGGCCGAGGATGAATTTCTGCAGGTTGCCGCCGGACAGACTGCGCGCGGCGGCTTGTGTGCCCTGGGTTTTCACGCCGAAGCGCTGAATGATTGTTTCGGCGAGGGCTTCGACTTTGCCGCGCTCGATCAAGCCGTTGCTGACCAATCCTTGTTGGAAAGCAGTGAGCAGGGCGTTGTCCGCCAGACTCAACTCCGGCACCGCGCCGTGACCCAGTCGCTCGGCGGGTACGAACGCCAGACCGAGTTTGCGTCGCGCATCGGGGCGTAAATCGGCGACGTTTTTTTCGCCGAAGCGAATGGTTGCAGCCTCGGCACGGGGCAGGGTTTGTTCGCCACTGAGCAACGCGAGCAATTCATCCTGACCATTGCCGGCCACCCCGGCGATGCCGACGATTTCACCGCTGCGTACTTGTAAGTCGACAGCCGTCAACGAGCAGCCGAATGGGTCCGGGTTGTGCCAGTTCAAGCCACTGACCTGCAAAAACGCCGCGCCACCGCAGACCTTCGGATAGTCACCAATCAACGCCGCCGCTTCACCGACCATCAACTGCGCCAATTGCTGATCCGAACACTCGGCCGGCACGCAATGCCCGGCCAAGCGCCCGCCGCGCAATACCGTGGCGCTGTGGCACAAGGCGCGCACTTCGCCGAGTTTGTGACTGATGAATAGAATGCTGCAGCCCTCGGCGGCGAGGCGGCGCAGGGTAACGAACAACTCGTCAGCCTCCTGCGGCGTCAGCACCGAGGTGGGTTCATCGAGGATCAGCAGGCGGATGTCCTGCATCAGGCAACGAATGATTTCCACCCGTTGCCGCTCACCGATCGACAGGCTGTGGACAAGTCGCGCAGGTTCCAGCGCCATGCCGTAGCGGTTGGATACCTCACGAATTTTCGGTTCCAGATGTTTCGGCGTGCCGGCCGCAGCGCCCATCGCCAACGCAATGTTTTGCGCCACGCTGAGCGTTTCGAACAGCGAAAAATGCTGGAACACCATACCGATGCCCAGTTGCCGTGCCTGCGCCGGATTGCGGATATTCACCCGCTGTCCTTGCCAGAGCATCTCGCCGGAATCGGCCTGAGTCACTCCGTAGATAATCTTCATCAACGTGCTTTTGCCCGCACCGTTTTCGCCGAGCAGGGCGTGAATTTCACCGGGCGCGATGCTCAGGTCGATGGCGTCATTGGCCAGACAACCGGGGTAGCGTTTGCTGATATGGCGCAGTTGCAGGCGCGGGGTTGAATCGGCGATGGGCATGGCAGGCTCGACTGGCTTGGAGTTGTGCCTGTGGATAAAGCAATTTCCTGGCCATTGAGTCAGGAACCTGTGCAGCCCCTGCTCGCAAGTGCTGAACGCAGAGCTTCGCAGCCTAAGTCGAGCAGATTCACGGCACCAATTCGGCGCAAAGCCATTGAGCAGGCTCCAGTTTTGCCCGTCGGCCACTGATCAAAAAACGAGCAAACTGGTGGGGCCTATGCAGTACCTGCTACTGCGCCAGCCATGAACGGGTTATCCACAGGTTGTTCCACAGTTATTGTGCGCAAGCCGAAAACCCGGGCATAAGCATCGGGGTGCTTTCTTCTAAAGGTGATAAACAGTGCTAACTGATTGTTTTTGCGTAGGATTTGCATTTCGTCTGGCGAATTGAACGAAAATTGAGCAAACCCCGCAAAGCCGCGTGACAGAAGGGTTACAGAGGAATGTACTCAGGTTATCCACAGTCGGGTGCACAGCAGATGTGGGCAACTTGCGGGAATAAGAGAAATAGCCAATGCCCTAAAAAATCGCAGCGTTGCGCTGTAGAAGAATCCGCCCACGGCTGAGATCGGCGAGCTGCGATTGCAGAACATCAATCTGCGCCGCACCCACCGCCAACTGCAACTCCACGCCATTGGCGGTGAAGTTTTCTTCCACCACCAACCCACCCAGATCCGCCACCCGCAATTTCACCAGCGCCAACTCGGCAAACCCGCAAGCGCAACGCAGCGGTATACGGCTGATCAACTCGACTTTGGCCGCCGTTTGCAGGCACTTGTTCGCACCACCGCCATAGGCTCGGGCCAATCCGCCGGTGCCCAGTTGAATGCCGCCATACCAACGAATCACCAGCACCGCGACCTGATCGCAATCCTGCGCTTCAATCGCTGCCAGAATCGGTCGCCCGGCCGTGCCACCGGGCTCGCCGTCATCGTTGCTGCGATATTGATCGCCGAGTTTCCACGCCCAGCAATTGTGCGAGGCGTTCAAGTCGCTGTGCTGTTCAAAGAACGCCTGCGCCTCGGCGGGGCTGCCGATTGGTGTGGCGTAGGTGATGAAGCGGCTTTTGCGAATCTCTTCGCGGTACTCGCAAAAACCGCTGAGGGTGAAAGGCATAGACGTCTTAAATAGTAGGAGTGAGGCCGCAGCCTTTGAGAATGATGCGGATCAGGTTGTTGCCGGCGTCTTCCATATCTTGCTTGGTCAACTTGCTGCGACCGCTGACCCGGCAGATCTGCGTGGCGAAGTCGGCGTAATGCTGGGTGCTGCCCCACAACAGGAAGATCAGGTGTACCGGGTCGACCGGGTCCATTTTCCCCGCATCGATCCACGCCTGAAACACCGCCGCCCGGCCGGTGAACCAGGCGCGATAGTCCTGGTTGAAATACTCGGTCAGGCATTCGCCACCGCTGATCACTTCCATCGCGAAGATGCGCGAGGCTTGCGGCTGGCGGCGGGAGAATTCCATTTTTGCGCGGATGTAGCGGGTCAGCGCTTCGGCCGGATCGTCCTCGGCGGTGAGGGTATTGAAGGTGCTGTCCCACAGTTCGATGATGTTGCTCAGCACCGCGACGTACAACCCAAGCTTGTTGGTGAAGTAGTAATGCAGGTTTGCCTTGGGCAACCCGGCATTCTGGGCGATGGTGTTCATGCTGGTGCCTTTGTACCCGTGACGGGCGAACTCGTCTTCGGCGGCTTTGAGGATGGTCTCTTCGTTCTTCTGACGAATGCGGCTGGCGGGCTTGCCGCCGTGAGCGGGGACTTCAAAGGTCATAGGCACTTCCGGGTTTGTCTGTGGGTGCAACCAATTGCGTTGATAGCGCACCCACAGGCATCCGACAAGCCCTGAAGCGATAAAACCGTTACGCCTGTTCGATCTTGTTCAGTGGTGCAGGTACTTCGACAGGCGCGCTTTTGGCCTCCGGCAGCAACAGGCAAAGGATGATCGCCGTCAGTCCGCCGCTGGTAATCGCTGAGTCGAACAGGTTCTGCACAAGCTTTGGCAGCAAGTGTAAAAGGTTCGGTTGCGCGGCGATGCCGAGGCCGACGCCGAACGAGGTGGCGATGATCAGCATGCTGCGCCGATCCAGTGGCGACTGCGCGAGGATGCGCACGCCGGCAGCGGCGACGGCGCCGAACATCACCAATGTGGCGCCGCCGAGCACCGGTTTCGGAATCTGTTGCAGCACCGCGCCGATCATCGGGAACAGCCCGAGGCAGAACAGGATCGCGCCGATGTACAGCCCGACATAACGGCTGGCCACGCCGGTCAACTGGATCACGCCGTTGTTCTGCGCAAAAGTTGTGTTGGGAAAGGCGCTGAAGGTCGCGGCGATCATGCAACTCACGCCATCACCGAGCACCCCGCCACGCAGGCGACTTATATAAGAAGGGCCGCTGATGGGCTGCCGGGCGAGCATGCAGTTGGCGGTGAGGTCGCCGACGGTTTCGATGGTGCTGATCAGATAAATCAGCGCGACCGGCAGGAAAGCCGTCCAGTCGAAGCTGAATCCGAACTTGAACGGTGTAGGAAGACTCACCAGCGGTAGGTCAGGCAATGGCTGCGGCACGAGTTTGCCACTGAACCACGCCGCCAGACTGCCGAGCAGCAGGCCGATGATGATCGCCGACAACCGCACCCACGGCGTGTTCGAGCGGTTGAGCAGAATGATCGTCAGCAGCACGAATACACCCAATGCCAAATTGCCCGGCGCGCCGAAGTCCGGCGCATTGAAACCGCCGCCCAGATCGGTGATGCCAACCTTGATCAAACTGATGCCGATCAGCGTGATGACAATTCCGGTCACCAGCGGCGTAATCACTCGGCGCAATTGACCGATGCAGCGGCTGAGGACGATCTGCACGATTGCGCCGAAAAAGCACACACCGAAGATCATCGCCAGAATGTCCTCCGGGCTGCCGCCACGCTGTTTGACCAGAAATCCGGCCGACAGCACTGCACCGAGAAAGGCAAAACTGGTGCCCTGCAAACAGATCATCCCCGCACCAATGCCGAACGGCCGCCGCGCCTGAATAAAGGTGCCGACGCCCGAAACCATCAAGGCCATGCTGATCAGGTAGGGCAGGTGTGCGGTCAAACCGAGCGCCGAGCCAATCACCAGCGGCGGGGTGATGATGCCGACAAAACTGGCGAGCACATGTTGCAGCGCCGCGAGGATTGCAGCGAGCGGTTTGGGGCGATCGTTGAGGCCGTAGATCAAATCGCTGGACGGTTCGGAATCTGGCTGCATGGGCTTGGGCTTCTTGTTGATGGATCGAGATTCATCCTGCTCTGCAAAAAGCTGTCCACTTGCTCAGGTTATTCGTTTAATTCACCGCCAGAGCCCAATCTGGCTGGACCTTTGGTGAATTTCAACGCGTCGCCGCCAAACTCTCCAAAAAGCTTTCCAGCACCAAATGTGGGCGCCGTCCCTTGCGTGTGACCGATGCGAGGCTCAAATCATAAAAACGCGTCCCGGCCTTCAGCGCACGCAAGCGTCCCTGCTGCACCCAAAGACCGGCGTAATGATCCGGCAAATAACCGATATAACGCCCGGTCAGAATCAAAAACGCCATGCCCTCACGGTCGGAGGCACTGGCCGTGCAATTGAGCGCCTGGTAATGCGCCTGAATATCCGCCGGCAACCGAAACGTCGGCGCGATTGCGTCCTGACTGTTCAGGCGCTCGTCATCGAGTTGCTTGTCATCGACATAAAACAGCGGATGCCCGACCGCGCAATACAGCAGCGAGCGCTCGCTATACAGCGGCTGATACTCCAGTCCCGACAACGCACTGGCCTGTGGCACCACGCCAACATGCAAGCGGCCATCGAGCACCCCTTGTTCGACTTCATTGGGGGCGATCATGCGGATCTGAATCTGCACATCCGGCCCGCGTTCCTTCAACTGGGCAAGGGCGTGGGTGATGCGCATATGGGGCAGGGTGACGAGGTTGTCGGTCAGGCCGATGATCAACTCGCCACGCAAATGCTGGTGCAGGCCATTGACCTCGGTGCGAAAGCTTTCCAGCGCACTTAATAGCTGCAGTGCCGATTGATAAACCTCGCGGCCTTCTTCGGTCAGCGAGAAACCCGCACGGCCACGCTGACACAAGCGCAGGCCGAGTCGTTGCTCGAGATCGCTCATCTGCTGGCTGATCGCCGAACGACCGATGCCGAGCACGGTTTCCGCCGCCGAGAAGCCGCCGCACTCCACCACGCTGCGAAAAATCCGCAGCAGGCGGATATCAAAGTCACTGACCTGGGCCAGCGGATCGGGGCGGCGGCTGCTCATGTTTTTATTCTCAATGTTTAGCAGAGTTCTAACTGAAGGTTAGAAGAGTTGAATTTCACCGACTTTATCGCCGTGGCAATTTAGCTGCAACAACGCTTTTTATCTCCCTGAAGCTTATGCCCTGCGAGGTTTTGCCCGATGAACATGCCTGAAAACGCGTCGTCGCCACTGGCCAGCCAACTGAAGCTGGACGCGCACTGGATGCCGTACACCGCCAACCGTAACTTCCAGCGCGACCCGCGTCTGATCGTTGGCGCCGAAGGCAGCTGGCTGATCGATGACAAGGGCCGCAAGGTGTACGATTCGCTGTCGGGTCTGTGGACCTGCGGCGCCGGGCACACCCGCAAGGAAATTCAGGAAGCGGTCTCGAAACAACTGGGCACACTGGATTACTCGCCAGGCTTCCAGTACGGCCATCCGCTGTCGTTCCAGTTGGCCGAGAAAATCACCGACTTGACCCCGGGCAATCTGAACCATGTGTTCTTCACCGATTCCGGTTCCGAGTGCGCCGATACCGCAGTGAAAATGGTGCGTGCCTACTGGCGTCTGAAAGGTCAGGCGACCAAGACCAAAATGATCGGCCGCGCCCGTGGTTATCACGGTGTGAACATCGCCGGCACTAGCCTCGGTGGTGTCAACGGCAACCGTAAACTGTTCGGCCAGTCGATGATGGACGTCGATCACCTGCCGCACACGCTGCTGGCCAGCAACGCATTCTCCCGTGGCATGCCGGAGCAGGGCGGCATCGCCCTGGCCGATGAGCTGCTGAAACTGATCGAACTGCACGACGCCTCCAACATCGCCGCGGTGTTCGTTGAGCCTATGGCCGGTTCCGCCGGCGTATTGGTGCCGCCTCAGGGTTATCTGAAACGTCTGCGCGAGATTTGCGATCAGCACAACATTCTGTTGGTGTTCGACGAAGTGATCACCGGTTTCGGTCGTACCGGCACCATGTTCGGCGCCACCACGTTCGACGTGACCCCGGACCTGATGTGCATCGCCAAGCAAATTACCAACGGCGCGATTCCGATGGGCGCGGTGATTGCCAGCTCCGAGATCTATCAGACCTTCATGAACCAGGCGACGCCGGAATACGCTGTGGAATTCCCGCATGGCTACACCTATTCGGCGCACCCGGTGGCTTGCGCCGCAGGCCTGGCGGCACTGGATCTGCTGCAAAAGGAAAATCTGGTCCAGAGCGTTGCAGAAGTCGCTCCGCATTTCGAAAACGCGCTGCACGGTCTGAAAGGTTCGAAGAACGTCATCGACATCCGCAACTTCGGTCTGGCCGGTGCGATCCAGATTGCCGGTCGTGACGGCGACGCGATCGTGCGTCCATTCGAAGCGGGCATGGCCCTGTGGAAAGCCGGGTTCTACGTGCGCTTCGGCGGCGACACCCTGCAGTTCGGCCCAACCTTCAACAGCAAGCCGCAAGACCTTGATCGTCTGTTCGACGCGGTCGGCGAAGTGCTGAACAAGCTCGACTGATTTTTCCTTCTATATATACCTACAAAAACGGGCACTCCTCAAAGAGTGCCCGTGGACAAGAATTCAGGAGTTTTCGATGAGCGTTATCCCGCATTTGATCAATGGCGAACTGGTGACCGAGAACGGTCGCGCGGTTGATGTGTTCAACCCGTCCACCGGTCAGGCTATCCACAAGCTGCCACTGGCCAGTCAGGCAACCATCCAGAAAGCCATCGATGCCGCCAAGGCTGCGTTCCCGGCATGGCGCAATACGCCACCGGCCAAACGTGCGCAGGTGATGTTCCGTTTCAAGCAACTGCTGGAACAGAACGAAGCGCGCATCTCGCAATTGATCAGCGAAGAACACGGCAAGACCCTGGAAGACGCCGCCGGTGAGTTGAAGCGCGGTATCGAGAACGTCGAGTTCGCCTGCGCCGCCCCGGAAATCCTCAAGGGCGAGTACAGCCGCAACGTCGGCCCGAACATCGATGCATGGTCGGATTTCCAGCCGCTGGGCATTGTTGCCGGCATCACGCCGTTCAACTTCCCGGCCATGGTGCCGTTGTGGATGTATCCGCTGGCGATCGTCTGCGGCAACTGCTTTATCCTCAAACCGTCCGAGCGTGATCCAAGCTCCACGCTGCTGATCGCCCAACTGCTGCTGGAGGCCGGTCTGCCAAAAGGCGTGATGAGCGTCGTTCATGGCGACAAGACTGCAGTGGACGCGCTGATCGAAGCGCCGGAAGTCAAAGCGCTGAGCTTCGTCGGTTCGACGCCGATTGCTGAGTACATCTATGCCGAAGGTACCAAGCGCGGCAAACGCGTTCAGGCACTGGGCGGTGCGAAGAACCATGCGGTGCTGATGCCGGATGCCGATCTGGACAACGCGGTCAGCGCACTGATGGGCGCGGCTTACGGTTCTTGCGGCGAACGTTGCATGGCGATTTCGGTAGCTGTGTGTGTCGGTGATCAAGTGGCGGATGCTTTGGTGGCCAAACTGGTTCCACAGATCCAGGCACTGAAAATCGGTGCAGGCACTTCGTGCGGTCTGGACATGGGGCCACTGGTGACCGGTCAGGCGCGCGACAAAGTCAGCGGTTATGTTGATGACGGCGTGGCAGCGGGCGCGACCCTGGTGGTCGACGGTCGTGGTCTGAGCGTTGCCGGTCATGAAGAAGGCTTCTTCTTCGGCGGCTGCCTGTTCGACAACGTCACCCCTGAGATGCGTATCTATAAAGAAGAGATCTTCGGGCCGGTGCTGTGCGTTGTCCGCGTGAATAGCCTGGAAGAGGCGATGCAACTGATCAATGATCACGAATACGGCAACGGCACCTGCATCTTCACCCGTGACGGTGAAGCGGCGCGTCTGTTCTGCGACGAGATCGAAGTCGGCATGGTTGGCGTCAACGTTCCGCTGCCGGTGCCGGTGGCTTACCACAGCTTCGGCGGCTGGAAACGTTCGCTGTTCGGCGACCTGCATGCCTATGGCCCGGACGGCGTGCGATTCTATACCCGTCGCAAGGCCATCACCCAGCGCTGGCCGCAGCGTGCGAGCCATGAAGCGTCGCAGTTCGCTTTCCCTAGCTTGTAAGTAGAAGGGCAGTGCACAGAAGGCCGACCTTTTAAGGTCGGCCTTCGCGTTTTCCGGCTTTTTTGACCGATGTGACAGATTTATGAAGATAGAGGTTGACGGCAGATCTCAGGTGTCTATAATTCGCCCCACTTCCGGCACAGTCGAAACGGAAAACTCCTTGAGATTCAATGAGTTATGTAGGTTTCGACAGCAGGTGCTTCAGTTTATCGAAGCCGAAAGGAAGTTGAAAAAGAGGTGTTGACAGCAGCGTGTAACGCTGTAGAATTCGCCTCCCGCTGACGAGAGATCGGAAGCGCAAGTGGTTGAAGTTGTTGAGGAATTCTTCGAAAACTTCTGAAAATAATCACTTGACAGCAAATGAGGCTGCTGTAGAATGCGCGCCTCGGTTGAGACGAAAGATCTTAACCAACCGCTCTTTAACAACTGAATCAAGCAATTCGTGTGGGTGCTTGTGGGGTCAGACTGATAGTCAACAAGATTATCAGCATCACAAGTTACTCCGCGAGAAATCAAAGATGTAACCAACGATTGCTGAGCCAAGTTTAGGGTTTCTTAAAAACCCAAAGATGTTTGAACTGAAGAGTTTGATCATGGCTCAGATTGAACGCTGGCGGCAGGCCTAACACATGCAAGTCGAGCGGATGAGAGGAGCTTGCTCCTGGATTCAGCGGCGGACGGGTGAGTAATGCCTAGGAATCTGCCTGGTAGTGGGGGACAACGTTTCGAAAGGAACGCTAATACCGCATACGTCCTACGGGAGAAAGCAGGGGACCTTCGGGCCTTGCGCTATCAGATGAGCCTAGGTCGGATTAGCTAGTTGGTGAGGTAATGGCTCACCAAGGCGACGATCCGTAACTGGTCTGAGAGGATGATCAGTCACACTGGAACTGAGACACGGTCCAGACTCCTACGGGAGGCAGCAGTGGGGAATATTGGACAATGGGCGAAAGCCTGATCCAGCCATGCCGCGTGTGTGAAGAAGGTCTTCGGATTGTAAAGCACTTTAAGTTGGGAGGAAGGGCAGTAACTTAATACGTTGCTGTTTTGACGTTACCGACAGAATAAGCACCGGCTAACTCTGTGCCAGCAGCCGCGGTAATACAGAGGGTGCAAGCGTTAATCGGAATTACTGGGCGTAAAGCGCGCGTAGGTGGTTTGTTAAGTTGGATGTGAAATCCCCGGGCTCAACCTGGGAACTGCATTCAAAACTGACAAGCTAGAGTATGGTAGAGGGTGGTGGAATTTCCTGTGTAGCGGTGAAATGCGTAGATATAGGAAGGAACACCAGTGGCGAAGGCGACCACCTGGACTGATACTGACACTGAGGTGCGAAAGCGTGGGGAGCAAACAGGATTAGATACCCTGGTAGTCCACGCCGTAAACGATGTCAACTAGCCGTTGGGAGCCTTGAGCTCTTAGTGGCGCAGCTAACGCATTAAGTTGACCGCCTGGGGAGTACGGCCGCAAGGTTAAAACTCAAATGAATTGACGGGGGCCCGCACAAGCGGTGGAGCATGTGGTTTAATTCGAAGCAACGCGAAGAACCTTACCAGGCCTTGACATCCAATGAACTTTCCAGAGATGGATTGGTGCCTTCGGGAACATTGAGACAGGTGCTGCATGGCTGTCGTCAGCTCGTGTCGTGAGATGTTGGGTTAAGTCCCGTAACGAGCGCAACCCTTGTCCTTAGTTACCAGCACGTAATGGTGGGCACTCTAAGGAGACTGCCGGTGACAAACCGGAGGAAGGTGGGGATGACGTCAAGTCATCATGGCCCTTACGGCCTGGGCTACACACGTGCTACAATGGTCGGTACAAAGGGTTGCCAAGCCGCGAGGTGGAGCTAATCCCATAAAACCGATCGTAGTCCGGATCGCAGTCTGCAACTCGACTGCGTGAAGTCGGAATCGCTAGTAATCGCGAATCAGAATGTCGCGGTGAATACGTTCCCGGGCCTTGTACACACCGCCCGTCACACCATGGGAGTGGGTTGCACCAGAAGTAGCTAGTCTAACCTTCGGGAGGACGGTTACCACGGTGTGATTCATGACTGGGGTGAAGTCGTAACAAGGTAGCCGTAGGGGAACCTGCGGCTGGATCACCTCCTTAATCGACGACATCAGCTGCTTCATGAGCTCCCACACGAATTGCTTGATTCAT